>CAJXBJ010000014.1 GCA_913050195.1 uncultured Saprospirales bacterium | reverse complement strand
TTATTTTTGATTGATACATTGTTTGTGATTTTAAAAGAACTTGACGAATTTAACAGTATTAAACTAATTGCTATATTTTTAATGAACAATATATCCACATCTAGTATTGTATGAAGAACAAAAACAAGTTATTTATTGTGCCGGCAGTTGCACCTCTTGTATTTATAATATGTACTTTTATTTGTATGTCAATATATTCTGGTGGCACAAAATTTAATAATGCTGCCAAGGGATATACTTTTTTAGATAATTTTTTTTCAGACTTAGGTAGAACCGTAGCATGGTCTGGAGAACAAAATTATTTATCGAGTGCAATATTCTGTTTTGCCTGTTCATTTGTAGCTATTAATTTAGTCTTATATTTCACGCTTACCATGTCATATTTTCATAAGACAAACTCTACCTATATATATGTGAAAATAGGTGCAATTTCAGGAATTATTTCAGCCATGCATTTTTTAGGAGTAGGCTTAACTCCAGGTGACTTATTAAGGGATTTGCATTACTACTGTGTCTTTGTTGCCTTTGGAGCTATTATTGTGACTGGTGCCTGCTATGTGCCTGTTGTTTATAATAACAATGGCTTAGACAACATATATGGGCATGCTTTAGTTGTTTTCTTAGTTGCCACGACTATCTATTTTCTCATTATAAGTTTTGGCCCCGGTTTAAACACCTCTGAAGGATTTCATTTTCAGGTTGTGTCCCAAAAAATCATTATTTATATAATGATGCTAAATATGAGTCTTCAGGCCTATGCAATGTATAGATTTGCTAAAGTCAAAGATAAATTAAGGGCAAAATCGTGGCTGCAAGATTGAGGCCACTAAAATTATCTATAAATTTGTTTTCAAAAAAATTAAAACTATGAATAGCTTAAATAAATTTATCTCCTTATGTTTTATTTTAATATCGTTCTCCATAAAAGCACAAACTGTTATAGGAGATGTTAGTCTTCCTGGCTCAATAGAACTAGAATCTGGCAAGCTTAGCCTTAATGGCGGAGGAATAAGAGAAAAGCTTTGGATAGATTTATATGTTGGTGGTTTGTACTTGCGAAATAAGAGTTCAGATGCTAACGCAATAATCAATTCAGATGAAGCCATGTCCATTTATATTGAAATTGTATCAACATTAATTACAAGTGAGAAAATGATTGCAGCTGTAGATGAAGGTTTTGTAAAATCGACAAAAGGGAATGTCTCTCAATTTGAAAAAGAAATACAAAGTTTTAAATCGGCCTTTAGTGAGCCAATCACAAAAAATGATATTTATAAAATCAACTATGAGCCAGAAAAAGGTATAGTTGTGTTAAAAAACGAAAAGCTTAAAGCAAGTATAAATGGCCATGAATTTAAGAAGGCTCTTTTTGGAATATGGTTGTGTGAAGAACCAGCTGATGAAGACCTTAAAGAAGGCATGCTTGGTAACTAGTTAAAAGTCGATTTTATAATAAAAGACGGGTAAGAAGCCTAACTGATACTCTTCATAAAAAGCTTGACTTTGGTCTTTTGCTTCAGGGTCAAAGCTAGTCTTTAGAATATTCTGATAACCAGTAAGATTAACTAAATCCAAGGCTATTTCATGTGTCACCTTAGGTCTGTTTATCTTATAATTAATCTTCATATCGAGACGGAAATAATCTTTAAACTGAAACTTATTATAGTTTTCATTGTTTGCATAGACTGTTTCTCCAGCATCTACCGATGCTAAAAAGTCAGCATCCCCATACCTCCTACCACCTGCCATTGTGTTTTTAAGGCCAATAATCAGAGAATTATCGCCTATTGAAAACTCCTTTGACGCAAGCGCATTAACAGCATAAACACCATTGTAACTAGTATTTCTCCACTTCATATCGCTACCCCTGTATTGGGAATCATATAAAGACGCTGTTAGCATAAAGAAGAATTTATCGACAAAGAATTTTTCTATGGTAGCTTCTATGCCAATATTTCTGGCAACCCCACTATTTTCAAGTGGATTTGCAAAAATACGAGAGAATCCAGAGCCAGAATTTAATATGGAAAAAGGAGAAGCAACAATCTCAACAGGCACATCATATAAATATTGATAATAAGATTCAAGCTTAATTCTTGAACTTGAACTTAGTGCTTGGTTAAAGGAAATAACATAGTGATCACTTTTTGTAAATCCAAGCTTGTTGTTAACAAGTTGACCTTCTGGAGCATAAAAATATACATAAGGTGATTGTATCTGACTATGTCTTCCTAAACCAAAGCTAAACTCTGTCCCTTTTTTGTTATTCCACTCAACAGCTCCTCTAGGCTCAAAAGGAGCAAAGCTATTGGTATATGAATAATATATTGAATGAACGCCCAAATGAGCAATCCAATTATCTGACAAATTATATTTCCACTGAATATATGGTTGAAACATAAATGAGTATTCTTTAGAGTTCCATCGATTTTCCCATGATGAGGTAGCATTTCCAAGACTGTCATATAGCCTAATACTATCCCTAAAGCTATATAGGTGTATATCTGAATTAGCGCCAATCTTCATGACGGACCTCGGACTAAATTTCTTTTTTATATAAATACTACTTAGTCCTTTTTGTGTCTGAAAGGTATAGTCAAGATGTCCAAAAAGAGAGAGATTGTCCAGATCATATTTATATGCTGTATCACCATTTTCGACAAAAGGAACCAACTCTCTGTCTATCCCATCATGGTGAGCAATAATCTGTTCAGTGGAAGCTGCCAATGTGGCTTTAACAAAAGTTTTCTTATTAATAGGTTTTTTAAAACTTACACCAACAATACCCATATCTGATCCAAAGTATTGATCCTTATCTGTTTCTGAATAAAGATCAGTAACAGGCATTTCATTATCTGACATAATAATATCTATATCACTAATGCCACCAATGCCAAAAATGGAAACACTTCCCCCTCCTTTTTGTTTAAAATTCAATTTAAATGTTAAATCCTGATAAAATGGTATAGCATTGGTCCCAATATTTATTCCTAGGCCACCAAACAGAGCTAATGTGGAATAGCGATAAGAAAAAAGGTATGAGCTTCCACTTTTTTTAGAAAGAGGACCCTCTGCAAAAAGCTCAGTGCCTAAAAAACCTAATTGCCCACTAAATTCATGCTTTTCATTATTCCCACTTCTAAGCCGTAAGTCAAATATTCCAGCAAAGCTATTTCCAAACTCTGCAGGAAATGCTCCAGTATAAAAGTCTGAATTAGCAAGCGTTTTATTATTTAGAATACTAGCAGGGCCACCACCGGTTCCCGGTATAGAAAAATGATTTGGGTTGGGAATATCTACATTTTCAACTCTGTATAAAACCCCCGCTGGTGAATTCCCCCTTATTACGATATCGTTTCTGGAATCATCAGCACCGGTAACACCAGCAAAATTAGATGCCATTCTTGCAGGATCACCTCTACTTCCAGCATATCTATCAGTTTCTTCAACTGTAAACGCTCTTGAGCTAACTACGGCCATTTCATTAAGTGCTTGCCCTTTCCTATTAGCCTTAACCTCTATGGTCTTAAGCTTTTGCGTTGACTCATTAAGCTCAATATTTAAAATCACCTCTTTTGCAGACGTAACAACAATATTCATCAATACAGCATCCTCATAACCCAAGTAAGAGGCTTTTACATTGTATTTGCCAACAGGCACATCTTCAATACGATAATCTCCATTAATATCAGTGGTGGCTCCTTTTAGCTCATCGCCTATCTTAAGGCTAACATTTACTCCAATCAAGGGGTACTCAGCATCACTATCTATAATATTACCCCTTATATTTTGAGAAATTGTTAAATCATTAGATTTGTCTTCTTGAGCAATCATTGTTGATAGAGACAAATAGAATAAAGTTATAAAAAGGGAAAGTCTATACATTATTAACTTGATTTACTCTGATTAAAATACTCAATTAATTTATTTAAGATCAGACTATGGACATATGCTATATCTTTAATTTGTTCATTATTTGACCCTAAAACAATAATCTCAGCATCTTTAAAAAAAGACCTTACCTTTTCTTCCTGATCAATTTTGCCACATATAATGACTATTTTTTTATTATGCTTTATACATTCTCTGTAAACACCTGAAACAAGTTTATTGTTAATGCTTTGTTCATCTAAGGATCCTTCACCTGTGATAATCAACTCTGAGGTTTTTATCTCTCCATAGACACCACTCATATCCAATAAAACATCTATTCCTGAAGCTATTTCAGAATTCATTAATGCATAGCAAGAACTTGCAGTTCCACCAGCTGCACCAAGACCGAAAATACTTCCAATATCTTCACCCTTAATATCAGAGAGTAAACTACACCAATGCCTCATGCCCTCCTCAAGTTTATCTAATTCATCTTTGCTGGCACCTTTCTGTAAAGCATATTTATATGTGGCTCCCTCAGTACCTAATAGTGGTGAATTTACATCAACTAAAGATTTAAATAAAACATCATTAACAACTCTATTAAAACTATTTATATCAATCTTGTTAACTCTTATAAGCGATGCTGAGTCTGGTCGAAAATCAACACCTCTTTTATCATAAAACCTAACACCAAGAGCACTTAACATTCCTGCACCACCATCGTTGGTTGCACTTCCGCCAAGCCCTAACCAAACCTCTTTTGCACCATAAGAAATTGCAGAAGCAATCAGCTGCCCGGTACCCATGGTGCTAGTTGACTTAATATTGAGTCTGTCAGGTTCAAGAAGCTCAAGGCCAGAAGCTTTTGCCATTTCTACAAAAGCTAATTTTTTATCTTTAAACCAAAGCCACTCAGCTTTTATAGGCTCACCTCTAGGGCCATTAACATTACTTGATATTCTTTGTCCCTTCAAATACTTTTCAACCAAATTAAGACTTCCTTCACCACCATCAGCCAACGGCGTTTTTGTAACCTTTGCCTGATTATAAGATGAACGGACAGCAAGTGCTATTGCCATGCTAACTTCATCTGCATTCATACAATGCTTGAATTTATCCGGACAAATTAAAACATTCATGCAAAGCTCAGTTTACTATATTTTGAGGAGACCCATTTAAAAAAGAGCTGACATTGGCAACCAAAATATCCATTAGTCTTTGTCGTGCCTGATGACTTCCCCATGCCTGATGTGGGGTGATGTAACAATTATCAAGACCAATTAAAGGATGGTTATCTGGAGGGGGCTCCTGTGATAACACATCTAACAATGCAGCTCTAATGCCATTTGAATTTAGACAGGCTGCAAGGTCCTTTTCATTAATCAAACCACCACGTGCTGTATTAACTAAAACAGCATCAGACTTCATTAGGTCAAGAAAGTCTTTATTTACCATACCTTCATTATCGCGAGTAAGCGGGCAATGAAGGCTAATGATATCTGACCTCATACATAGCTCACTAATACTAACATTCTCATATATCGTATTTACTGAAGGAGTACTAGTATTAATAATAATTTTCATCCCAAAGCTTTTTGCTCTTGAAGCAAGTGCTTGACCAATTTTCCCATATCCAATAATACCTAATGTTTTATCATCAAAGTTATCAATAGGCTGCTTCCAAAAACACCAATCTTTACTTGAAGACCAAGCTCCATCTGACACCTCTTTTTGATGCATTGCCACTGGATTATAAAGATTAAACAACATGGCAAACACATGCTGGGCAACAGCGGATGTCCCATAATCTGGTACATTGGCAACCAATATTCCGCTTTTTCTAGCCTGATTAACATCAACGACATTATAGCCTGTTGCTGTTACACATATCAGCTTAAGCTTAGGGAGTGCTAAAATTCTATTTTTATCAAGTGAAACTTTATTGATTAATAAGACATCTGCATCTGAGGCTCTGTTGAAGAACTCATGTTCATCTGTTCTATCATATACATCAAGATTACCAAGTCTCGCTAAAGGCTTCCAGCTTAGATCTCCTGGGTTTAATGTAAATCCATCAAGTACTACTATATTCATATAAATAATATTATCCTGAAACGACAGACTGTATTTAATCACAGTCACTAATTGATTTGAAGATTACATAATATTAATAAAAAAAATACTTAGGGTTTACCATTTTGGTGATTAGGTATTAATATTAAAAAAACGGCAATGATTGATATTTTAATTCAGCAGTTACCAAAACAAGCTATCATTCCTGTTAAGATGATGCGGTATTGTAAAATACCAATTGGATTTTATGATCCAAGCGACCCTTTTCATATGATACATGACTTAGATGCAGAAGATATTCAGTTTAGCTCAATGCGTGGCATTCTTCGTTTCAATCTGCATAAGAACAATGACAGTACTGTGCGTGTTTTAGTTAATAAGCTAAGTTTATATGATGTAGAGAATAATTTTGTAGTCAAATCTTATGATAATATTATTCAAGGAAATATCGACTCTTTAAGCTTTGATTTGAGTTTATATGGAAAAGTGTTTTTAAGTAAAAAAAATAAAAGAAGAGTAAGCCAAGCTAAATTCAAAGTCAATCATAGTCATAATAATTTCTATGAGCTTTATATGCTCATTGTAGATAATTCTAGGCGTGAGCTTATCTACGGATTTACTTTGTTTGAAAAAATGTGATTTTCTAATCAGCCCATATAACGATGATTATTTTCTGTTAATTACAGATTTTCCTTCTACTGTAATTTCTGAGCCCTCAGCCAACATAACAGAGCAAGGATTTAGATCATCGAGAAAATCAAACGTATCACCATAAATTTTTCCGTAATCCACTTCGATTTCATAATCTAAAACCTTGTATTGCTCCCAACGAGGATGAGTAACTTCATATTCATTGGTTTTTGACTCATTAACTCTAGCATACCCCCAATAATGTTCTGTAATAAACTCTGCTTCAGTTCCCTTTGAAATTAAGCTAGTTTCTCTTTCTGCTCTAAGCTTGAATGAATTGCTGTTAGTTCCTTTCTGCCAAAAATATTCAACTAGCCTATCATTTTCTCTTTCCTCCCAGCTATGCGCCATTTTCATGGTCTCATAATTCTCGTTATAAATAGTGTTAGCTACAAAGCTTAGCGCAGGCTTAGGCACTATCTCCTTTATAAACACAACGCCCCTTTTTGTATTATCACCCTCTACCCTTTTAACATAGAACCTAAGATTGACTTCCTCGAAATTAACATGAAACGGAATCTTGCATCCTAGTAGCTTAGTGTTTAGAAACATAAAACCAACTAGGCTAACGTAGCACTTGCCATTCCATAGGTCTAACTCTGTTCCATAAGGAATATGTTTATTAAGAATGTGACTATCAATCTCATAATTGACAATGGCAAGCTTTCTCCATTCAGCACTTAAAAAGCTCATGAAATATCTTGATTATTCTCATTATGAGCTTCTGCATATATCTCTCTAATTATTCCATCTGAGAGTCCTATTTTAGGGATATAAATATTTTCTGCTCCGGACCACGTCATTACGTTTATAAAAATTCGAGTTGCAGGTTCAATAACATCGGCTCTGTCAAGTTTTAATCTGTGCGCTTGCATCCTTTCTATAATGGACATATTTTTAATGCTATCATAAAAACCCCATATTCTATCAAAATGAATTGGCATATACCGTGGTACTTGTAATATCTTAAGCACTTTATTGATATTTCCACCAGATCCTACTATAATAGGTTTTGTAATATTTGTTGTGTGGCGTTCTATCCAATTACGCATTTCATCCCATGTTTCTTGCTTTACAGAATTATTAAGAAGTCGTATAGTTCCTATGTTAAATGATCTTGAAACGACATCCCGGGTGTTTTCAATATTTATTTCTGTACTTCCTCCACCAACATCAACAAAAATTCTTTGCTCATTCCTTATTCCCTCGGGTATCTTAACACCGCTAAGCTTAATCATTTCAGCTTCTTTTTGTCCAGTAATGACCTCAATTTTAATATCTAAATCATTTTTTATCCAATTTAATATCGCTGCCCCATTTTTGGCAGATCTCATTGCTGAAGTTGCAAAAGCCTTGTATGTCGACACTTTATTTACTTTTAATGCCAATTTAAATGAATGTATGGCATCGAATAAATTTTGAGCATTTTCTTCACTGATTTTACCATTTAGAAAAGCATCTTCACCTAATCTTACAGGAAGTCTTATATAAGTATCTTTAATAAATAGTGGTTGCTCTTTTTCTATAACAGTCATTATTAATAAACGAATTGCATTCGAGCCTATATCTATTGCCGCATATTTATTGATTTTCATCTTTAGAGACGTCATTAGAACACAAAATAATTATTTTACAATTTACCTTTTCTTTTTTTTTGCTCATTTTTTTAAAAGAATCCATCAGCTCCTTATTGAAAGCAAATTAGGATTAAGTAACTTGCTAATTAATTCATATCAATAATTATATATCCTATGAATTTTCCAGATAAAGGAGAAAAAGCAGAAGTTCTAATTGAAAGCATGGAAGCCATGAAAGCTAATGATGCTAAATGGAAAGAAGGAAGGTGTTTCAGCTATGTTTACTATCCAGATGAAGAAATGAGTAAATTGCTTAAAACGGCTTATACTAGTTTTTTTTCAGAAAATGCTTTGAACCCCTCTGCATTTCCAAGTTTAAGACAAATGGAGCTAGAAATAGTAAGTATGGTTGCAGATTTATTAAATGGCGATGAGGATACTTGTGGCTCATTAACTACTGGAGGAACAGAAAGTATAATGATGGCAATAAAGTCTGCTCGAGAGTGGGCTAAAATTAATAAGCCAAACATAAAAACTCCAGAAATTGTCTTGCCATGCTCAGCCCATCCAGCCTTTCAGAAAGCTTTTCATTATTTTGGAATCAAACAGCGATTAGTTAAAGTTGATAAAGACTTTAAAGCTGACATGGATGATTTTATATCTAAAATCAATGAGAATACGATAATGCTTATTGGTTCTGCGCCAGCTTATCCGCATGGAGTTATGGATCCAATAGAAACCATAGCCTCAAAGGCCAAGGAGTGTGGTGTTCTTTGTCATGTCGATGCTTGTGTTGGTGGCTTTGTATTGCCTTTTCTAAAAAAGTTAAATTATGATATTCCTCCTTTTGACTTCATGGTTGAAGGTGTAACCTCTATGTCCTGCGATATCCATAAATATGGATACACTGCAAAGGGGGCATCAGTAATATTGCATAAGAATAAAGAATTGCGCAAGCATCAATATTTTGTCTATAGTGATTGGACTGGAGGTATCTATGGCTCTCCCTCTGTAACTGGAACCAGATCAGGTGGCGCTATTGCAGCTGCATGGTGTGCTATTAAGCATAAGGGATACTCGGGATACATGGAGATGACTAAAAAGACTATGGATGTTGCAAAAAGAATTATTGATTATGTCGAGAATCATTCAGATCTTTATATAATTGGTTCCCCAATCATGTGCATATTTGCTATAGGTTCTGATAAGATTGATATTTATTCCTTGGGGGATGAGTTAATGGTTAAGGATTGGTTTATAGATAAACAACAATTTCCGCCAAGTTTACATTTAAGTGTTAATCAACATCATGAAATATCCGTTAACGAGCTTCTTGATGACTTAGATGATTGTATTAGAAAAGCAAAAGCATTTAACTTAAGTAATCTGTCAAATCAAATCCAAGTTAAAACTGTTGAGGTTTTAAAGGCATTATTGCCAGATGCATATTTTAAAAAATTCAAAAAGATTGCTGCTAATAAATCTGATATTGGTTCTAAACGGACTGCTGCAATGTATGGCATGATGGGTACGTTAAGGGCAGATGAGGATGGTATGGATGTAATGGTCATGGAGTTTTTGGATAAACTTAATAGCCTAGAATAAAATGCTATTTAAGCTCTTTTTGTTATTCCTTGTTTTGGGAAGCCCTTATGTGTTTAAGGTATTAGAGAAAAGAGGTTGTTTTCATAATTTGCTAAGTCCCGTAGTTTTATGTTATCTATTAGGAATTCTAATTGGTAACTTATTGAATATTAGTGAGGTTTTCAATTTAATTGAAACACTTACTAGTCTAATTGTTTTGGTTGCTATTCCAATGATACTTTTCCCAATAAAACTGAGTTCATTGATTAAGCTTACAGGCCAAACTATAAAAGCTTTTGGCTTGGCTATAATTAGTGTTGGATTAATGGCTATTGGCCTTCGATTCTTTTTTATTGAATTAGAGAATTACAATTTAGTGGCCTCTATGTTTGCAGCTTGTTATTCTGGAGGCACACCTAATCTTAATGCCGTAGGAATTGCTCTTGATGCACCAAAGGTTATCTTCCCTAAACTTATAACTATTGATGCTATAATAAGTGGTTTATATTTATTGTTTTTAATGAGTTTTGCCAAACCTTTTTTATCTGTTTTTTTAAACAAAAAACAAGATTTCCAATCCAAAGAAAATAGTTCAATTTTAATGATCTCTAATAATATTAATATAATAGGATTTGGTATAAGCTTGGGTCTTTCTATTCTAATTCTACTTATAAGTATTGGGACTTCCTTTATTATTTATAATGAAATTAATGCCATGCTGATGATTGTTTTTACAACTAGCTTTGGGATCTTATGTTCATTGTCGGCTAAAGTTAGAGCAATACCAGATACCTATGAAAGTGGTCAATACCTTTTATTGTCATTTTGTGTAGGCATTGGACTATTATCTGATTTTTCAACTATTCTAGACCAGAGCCTCTATCTATTGTTATATATTGCTATTCTCCTTTCAAGCAGTTTAGTGCTTTACTTTATACTTTGTTATTTATTTAAAATAGATGTTGATACTGCAATAATAGCATCTACTGCAGCAGTTTTTGGGCCACCGTTTATAGGCTCTGTCGCTGACGTATTAAATAATTCTAGAATAGTTGCCTCTGGTATGATATGTGGCGTCTTTGGATTAGCAATTGGTAATTATTATGGTATTTCAATATCAATCCTATTGAATTACTTATATTAATTATTGCAATTATGCCATTAGCTAATAATAAAAGGATAATTACCAAAACTTCAATAAGTCAATAATAAAATAAAGGTCTAATCATTTGGATAATATTTGATATCCTAAATAAAGAGGCGTTTCATATAAGCTATATAAACGCAAAAAGGGAACCAACTCTTGCGAATTGACTCCCCTTTTTTCATTCTAAAAACCGTAATTCCTAGAAAGACCAAACTTAGCATACTGCTGAAACAAGTTTCAGTTTCTAGAAGCTAACCTATTCACTGTCTTACTTTTTGAAGCTTAAGCTTTTTCAAACTTGACATTCTAAAAACTCTTTTCAGAGCCTTTTTCCTTTCAAGATCTTTTGGCAGTCACAATGACCTTTTCTTTCCATCTAAGCCGAAGCTTAGATTTATTGAACTTTTTCTTGTCAAAACCTTCTGTCTTTCGACTTAGGCTGGTTAAATTAATAACCTTTCGACCTATCTACTTCTTTCTTTCGAAAGTCGCAATCCTCAAGTGGTCTTTCAACCTCGGATTAAATTCAATCATTAAAAAAAGAACGTTTCGGTTAATCTCCCCAAGTCATATCCTAAGATATTTTCTTGACCTCGTTTGATGAAACAAATATAGAACGGTTTTACTAAAAAACAAATACTTTGCGGTGATTACTTATCCACAATCTTTTACACAGTAAAAAGAAAATTTGTGGATAGCTGTGGATAAGCTAGAAGAGCTTGTGCAGGTCATACCCCTCTAGTCTATTGTGATAATAGTAAAGAGTATTTAGGTTTTGTGTCACAAAATTACCTTTCTTGTTTCTTCTTATAGGTCTTTTAGTGTTATATAGTCCGCAGTTTCTGAGGCCCTGGTTGATTAATTCATGAGTGTCTCCAAAGAATTCTTCGCATAGTTGCACCTTACCCTCTTTGTGAAGTTTGAGCAGATGTTCTTTGACTATTTGAAAATCACCTAAAAATTCTGTGAAATTAATTTCTAATTCTTTTTCGGGAAATCTTAAAAGTTCATAGAGATCTAGTTTGGTAGTTTTAATGAGATACTCAAATGCGGTAAAGGCCAATATATGACCAGGCATTACCTTATTAACTCGTAAAAACTCTGATACTACAACATCGCTCAAATCTTGGGTGTATTTAGAATCTCTAGCATGGTTTGCTTGATAGGCTCCATCAATTTTAAATTTCTCTGAGATGTCTATGATTTTTCCATCATTATCTAAACTTTCTCCTTTTTCATTTACAGGATTCCCAAAAACATCTAAGGGGTCTCCATAAGAAATGGACATATTGGATTGGACTCTAAAGAACTTAAATATAAAGTTTATGATTTTCCAGGTAGATGACATATAATCCTGTTCAATATAATATTTCTCTCTTCCTGTATCTTTTAAGTGCTGGTGAATTAGTGATTGAGCCTCTAGGACAAATTGATAGTTAATGGTCATAGGAAGTACTATTATTTTTTTCAAATTGCCATTTTCTAAATTAATTCGTTGAGCTTCGAATAAAGTACCTAATAAACCAAGCTTTAATTTATCCTCAATTGCACCCGATCTAGATCTTGTTCCTCCAGGAAAGAATAAGGAGTGAACCCCCTTTGTTAAGGCTAGAGTAGAATAGTCCTTTAAAACCTTTAAATAAATAATGTTTTTCTTTCGTCGATCTACTTTGTATGCTCCTAATCTTCCTATAAAGTGGGAGAAGAATTTGGTGTTTAAAAGATTTAACCCTGCACCGTAATTGAAAGCTGGAAGACCAATAGTTTGTATAGCCCATCCTACAACCAATGAGTCTAAATTACTAAAGTGAGTTGGAAGAAGAACTATTGTGTGATCCTTACAAAGTTGTTGAATCTTCTCAAAAGGCCCAGTAATCTGTAGTTTTTCCCATAGCTTCATCATTCGCTTTTTGCCAAAAAAACGCTCTCTAGCTTTTCCTGTAGAGGCATTAAGCATAAATGTAAATAATACAGGGAATGCATTACTAACGAATCTATAGTACCATGAATGGAATTCGCCTACAATTTCATCAGAGTATCTATGTATAATTTTCTTAAGAAGTTTTTTCTCTAATTCACCAGCAGGAAGGTTTTTTGATTCGGGCCTTTCAATTGAGGCCTGAACCAAACCTTTTTTGATTTTTTTCCACCACTTTTTCTCATCCTTAGGATCTACTTTCCAAGGATCCTTTTTAATCCTCATTTGTTCATAGTAAACGGCATTCTCAATAATTTTATTAATCGATGTGCCCTTTTCTATAGAACGGTTAAGCATTTCTTTGAATGTCCAATCCGTCAATTCATTTACAAAGTCTTCCCTGTTCTCATTTAACTTTGAGATTGGCCAATCCTCTATGTTTTCAATGATTGGGTCATATAAATGAGCATGTTGTCTTAACGGGAGCTTCATAAATCTTGCTAATTCTCTGCGCTAAAGTACGTATTTTTACAATTTAATGATATTTTCATGTCTGCTTTCAATCATGAAAATTCCGACTATTTTTAAGCTTGTTTGGACCGTATATGGTGCTGTTGTTTTTGGTGTTATATTAATTCCAAGCTTTACTTTGCTTCTTATACTACATACTTTAATGCCTGGTCAGCCGCGTATGTTCTATTCTGTGCCAGGATTAATATCTAAATGGTCTTTGTTTTTTTTCGGAGTTGTATTTACGTATTTATCAAAATGGAAACCTGACACTGGGAAACAATTTATATATATATTCAATCATCATTCTAACTTAGATCCATTATTAGCTGCTTCCATTACTATTGGATTTAGTAAATTTATTGGGAAGGCTGAGGTTCTAAATTATCCAATATTTGGTTACATGTTACGTCATTTTTATGTATCAGTAGACAGAACAGATAAGTCAGACCGATATAAAAGTTTAGTTCAGTTAGAAGAGGCCATCAGTGAAGGTGCTTCTATTGTTATTTTTCCCGAAGCAACTCGAAACACTAGTAAAGACTTGCTTGGACCCTATAAGCTCGGAGCCTTTCGATTAAGTCTTAAAACCAAAACTCCTATTGCTATGATGACTTTTTTAAACTCAGGAGATCGAATGGCTCCAGGAAATTGGCTTCTAAGCCCTGGCAAACTTTATTGTAAGTGGGATTATATTGACTGGTCTGAAAATGGGTATAGTGAAGAAAATATTGAAGCATTAGGTCAGCATGCTTGGAATATAATGCATGATAATTTGAATCAATATAAACAGGATACTAATGCTTAAGGTTTTATATGAAGACAATCATCTAATAGCCGTATATAAACCAGCAGGTGTCTTATCTCAAGGAGACAAGAGTCGAGATGTGCCAATTATTGATCAAGTAAAGGAATATATTAAAAACAAGTACAATAAGCCTGGAGATGTTTTTCTAGGACTTGCCCATAGATTGGATAGACCCGTAAGTGGTCTTATACTTTTAGCGCGCACCTCAAAAGCCCTTAGTCGTTGTAATCAGTTGTTTAAAGATCGAAATATTGAAAAGACATATTTTGCCATAGTTGAAGAAAAGCCATCAAACCCTAAAGGTAGTTTGGTTCATTATATCAAAAAGGATACAGTCAAAAACAAAGCACGTCTTTTTGATAAAGAAAAAGATGGAGCAAAAAAAGCCTTATTGGAGTACACACTGATTTCTACCTCCAAGAGCAGTCACTTAATTGAGGTTAAGCCTAAAACAGGTCGTCCTCATCAAATCAGAGCACAGCTGGCAAGTATGGGGTGTGTTATAAAAAATGATGTTAAATACGGGGCCAAGTCTAGTAATAATCCAAAACAAATTTACTTACATGCTAAATCACTAAGTTTTGAACATCCTGTAAAAAGGATTCCCCTTTTTATTGAATGCCCTCTGCCAAATGACTTAGAGTGGAAAAAATACAGTTATGTTTGATGCACTGATTGTAGGTCAAGGCATTGCAGGAAGTGTGTTAGCAATAAAGCTTTTAGAAAAAGGCTATAAAGTAAAAATTGTAGACCAAGGTGTAAATCACAGCTCTAAAGTCGCTGCAGGTGTTATTAATCCTGTTAGCGGTAGACGTTATGCTGAGCCTTGGAACTATAAAGAGATGCTTAAGGCTTGTCTTGAATTCTATCCTAAAATTGACAAAAGATTTAATTCTGATTGTTTTAAGTCTATATACATAGGAAAGATCTTACCAACTTCTAAGGATAAAAATGAATGTTTAAGCCGTATAGATATTGATTTATCGAAAAATAAAGATTTGCAAGACTTACTGCCAAAATCTTTTGATAAAATCAGAAAAGATGTATTCTTTCTAGAAGGCTATTGGCTGAATACCTCTTTATTTTTAGCGCAATGCAAATCTTTTTTTGAGGAGAAAGATTGTTTGAATGAGGCTGAATTCAATTCAGATGATCTAATAATGGGAGAGAGTTGTGTGCACTATCATAATCAGAAATTTATACATGTTGTTTTCTGTGAAGGTTATCATGTTACTAGCAATCCTTTCTTTAAATATATGCCATGGCATTTGAGCAAAGGAGAGTTGTCTGAATTCAAGCTTAATGCTCATTCATTAGAGGCAATGATTCAAAAGAATAAATTTATAATCCCCATCAATAAGGATACCTTGCTTACTGGCTCTAATTATGATAGAGAAGATTTGAGCTTGGAGCCGACATTGATACAAAAAGAATCTTTTATTGAATTTGTAAGAGAGATATCTAATTTTGAATTAACAAAATCAAGACAAAGAGTAGGTATCCGTCCTGGCAGTCGAGATCGTCGCCCCTATCTTGGTAGGCATCCAAAATATAAAAACTTATATCTTTTTAATGGTTTTGGTTCCAAGGGAGTTAGTCAAATACCCGCATGTGCTAAACATCTCATTGATTTTATTTTTAAAAGTGAGCCATTACCAAAGGAAATGGATATTGCCCGATATCAAAGATTCTTTTAATTATTGGCTCTCAATTATAATCTCAACACGACGATTATATGATCTTCCAATGCTGTCATTATTAGAAAAATAGGGTTCAGTTTCACCTCTACCCTCATAAATAATATTGTTTGAATTGACCCCTTTTTGAATCAGATAATTAGTTGTATTCATTGCTCTTTTTGTGGATATGTCCATATTGTAATGAGAGTTGCTTTCACTATCTGCATGACCAATTATGTGAATTTTTTTATTTACTAGCTGAATTATCTGCTTAGCAAGCCTATCTAGCTCACTCATGCTCTTAGTATTTAAATTTGCTTTATCTGAATCAAATTCAACTCTTTCTAAAATATAAACTTCTCCATTGTGAAGTTGACTGAGTTTTACATTTTCAAGACTAATACGGTTTTCTGCAATTATTTTTCCTTTTTTTAGTTCATTAGCGTATTCAATTTTAGCTTTTTTATCATAAATGCAATCACAATTATTGGAACTATTTACCTCAATTAAAGTCACATCATCAATAAAGTAATAAAACCCTCTTGTCCAAACCATTTGTGAGCGTATCTTTCCTCCTATTTCTATTTTTTCACTTCGTTTAAACTTTTTCATTTCTTCAGAATCCACACTTCTAAAGTTTCCAAGTAGTATGAATTGCTCACCTCCTTTAGCATTGTAATAGCCTCCGTTTTTACACCAAACAGTATCATCAACAATATTGTTTTTCATTATTGCTTTTGATTGATGTAACATTAGATTTTCTTTTTGTGAATGTCGTGACTTACATTTAGTGCAAAAGAATTCTGTAGCATTCAGGTTGGGATTTGGATAATTATTAAAAAATAGAGCTTCTATCATGCTGTATTTTGAGTTTGTAATATAGTCACCGGAGAAATTTTTTATTTTATCAGGTTTGCTTATAAAATATTGAAGGCAATAGGTTTTATTTTTCTCTAATGGACTTTTTAATTTAAAAATAAGATACTCATAAAAAGGAGCTATGCCAGCAAGGCCTAGACCATGTTTAGGAAATATGGGACCAAATGGATTGTTGTATAATTCGCAGTCTTTATGCTTTTGTAGAAAATATTTCTCAGAAGAACAATCTAAGTGAAAATAATCTACATGAGATATGGAGGTGACTTTATTTTCATCCTTTTGATGATATATTGAGAATACACCTCTCTCCTCAATCATATGCCTTGATTCTTCAAAGCTCCCATCAATAATTAGATTTTGGCCTTGAACAAAGGTGTAATAAAGTATTATATTAAAAAAGATAATAAATCGCATAGGTAAATTTAACTTAAAACATTTTTATTTTTCCTAGAGGCTATTGTATATATTGGTTAATTTTACTTGTTAAAAAACAGATATATGAAATATGTGTCATTAATTCTTTTAATATTTTATTCGTCAATCCTTGTGGCACAAGCGCCAGAAGATCGCAGTGACACTATTGATGTAATCAAATATGGTATATACCTATATGTAGATCAAACCAATAAGACATTGAGTGGGTCGTGTCAGATTGAGCTTAAATCAAAAATGGATAATATTGGAAATCTCTCCTTTGATTTAGAGAAAATGACTATTGATAGTATTGTGTCCAATAATCAGAGCTTAAGTTATGCCTATGATAGTGTTTTGCTCAGGGTTGATCTTGGTGGAACTATACTAATGAAAAATGACAGTATGTCATTAAAGATTTATTATAAAGGGAGTCCAATTAAGGATAACTCTGGATGGGGAGGATGGTATTGGAGTGGAGACTATGCATATAATTTAGGGGTTGCTTTTGAAGATGATCCGCATAATTATGGTCGTATATGGCACCCATGCTTCGATAACTTTGTTGAAAGAGCATTATATAGTATTGATATAGAGACAGATTCAGGTAAGGTAGGTTCAAGTGTAGGACTTTTACAAGGGAATACAAATCTAATTAATGGTCATACAACATGGCATTGGGAGTCAGAAATACCCATTCCCTCATATTTGGCTTGTATTCATGTCGCAGATTACAGCACTATTAAATGGACCTATAATGGTTCAGAAAGGGATATCCCTGTAGAACTTTATGCTAAAGCTCAGGATACCGCAGCTTTTAAAATAGCTTTTCAAAATTTAGATAAAAACTTAGAGGCTTTTGAGCATTTTTATGGACCATATCAGTTTGAAAAGGTTGGTTATTCATTAGTTCCATTTAATGGAGGTGCCATGGAACATTCTACGAATATCTCCTACCCTGTTTCGGCGGCAACTAATGGTTTGGCTTTTGAAACACTAATGGCTCATGAACTTGCACACCATTGGTGGGGTAATTGGGTGACTTGTGATAAAAAAGAAGAAATGTGGCTTAATGAAGGTATGGCATCTTATTCTGAATATCTTTTTCTGGAGTATATGTATGGTAAAGAAAATAGTCGTGATGCCATTAAGGATTTGCTAGCAGAAACAGTTCAGAAAGGTCATGTCAATGATAAAGCATATAGAGCAATTCAAGGTATCCCTCATGAATATACATACAGCACACATGTATATAGTAAAGGTGCATTAGTTGCACATACTTTAAGGAATTACTTAGGAGACTCCATTTATTTTCCTGCTGTAAAACAGTTTATGTTGGACTCGGCATTGAGAGGTATGAATTCAGCAGGTCTTCAGGCCTTTCTTGAAGACTATTCATCTAAGGACTTGAGTCACTTTTTTAATCCTTGGGTGTTCTCTGAGGGTTATCCTGACTTCAATATAACATTTTGGAATACAACTGAAACAATTAATTCTCAAGGTAACCATACCTGTAATGTTAGAATAATCCAAAGATTAAATCATGCTCCTGAATACTATAATGACGTTCCTCTTACTATTAGCTTTTATAATAATGATTGGCAACGAGTGGATAAGAAGGTTTTTATGTCTGGTCCATGTGCGGACTTTGATGTAGAACTTCCATTTAAGGCTGTTATAGCCGTATTGAATGTGGATCAGAACATTGCAGATGCTTGTGTGAGAGACTCTGTTGTTTTAAAGGATAATGGGTTTATTAATTTTGCTAAGCAGCACATAAAGATTAAAATAGATGCAATTAGCGACTCGGCACTGCTTTTTGTAGAACATCATTATGCACCAGCAGAACCTTTGATTACAGCGATTCCAAACTTACATTTATCTCAATATCGTTTTTGGAAAATACATGGAGATTTAAAAGGTAGTATTGAGGGATATTATGATTTTACTTTTGATGGAGGAAATACAGCAAATAGTGCTCACCTTGATGACCAATTAATTAGCAATTCAGAAGATAGTCTCGTTTTGCTATATAGAGTAGATGGACAATCAGATTGGGCTATACTTGCTGATGCGTCTCTTTATAATCAAGGCAGCAGTGGTGATAAAAAAGGGCGTATTCGTTATGAGTCTATAAAACTTGGTGAATATGTATTAGGTATTTATGATGTTCAAAAGCTGGATTCAAATATTATTATTCCATCAGTTTGTCCAAATTTAAGTGGCGTTTTAAAAAAAAAGGTTTCAAATAATCAGATAGTTATTTATCCAAACCCGACTAGCAATATGCTTACTTTAGAGTATAAGGGTGAAAATCGACTCACCAATGTTCGTCTTTATAATGCATCTGGAATACTTATTAAGACTTACAATGCAGTGGGAAATAATAAATTTCAAATTAATACTACTCCGCTTCCTAATGGGATCTATTATTTAGGTGGACAAGTTGATTTACAAAAGTTTAAAAAATCCTTTATTGTAGAGCATTAAGGAAACGCAAAAGCTTTTCAACTGCTTTTGATCTATGACTTATTTCTTTCTTGATCGATAATCCAAGTTGAGCAAAGCTCTGTTCATAGCCCTCTGGTTTGAAAATAGGATCATATCCAAAACCTTTCATGCCCATTTTTTTCCGCAGTATATTTCCATTTGCTATTCCTTCAAAGTTTTTTATTTCTCCATTTAGAATTAAAGTTATGATTGTTCTAAATCTAGCCTTTCTGTTTGTGCTTTCTTTCATTTTAGATAACACCAAGTTCATATTTTTCTCATCTGATCTTTCAGGTCCTGCATAACGTGCTGAATATACACCAGGCTCATTGTTTATGCATTCTATCTCAAGACCTGTGTCTTCGGAAAAACAGTCATACCCATACTTCTCTTTTACATATTTGGCTTTTTCAAGGGCATTGCCCTCCAATGTGTCTTGATTTTCTGGCAATTCTTCATTGCATCCAATTTCTCGTAAGGATAAAATTTCAATTGTGTCTGGTAATACTAGCTGTATTTCTTTGATTTTATTTGGGTTGTTTGTTGCAAATACAATCTTCATACTTTGAGCGATTTTAGAGCTTTCCAAAGCTTTTGCTTTAAATTTATATTTTCCTTTAAGTCACTCAAAGAGGCAGAAAAGCACATTTTGATATCCCCTATTTTCATTACATAGTAGGGCTCGAATATTAGATTTAGGTTAATTTCTTTTGGGTGTGTTCCAAATCCAAAAAGAAGACAAATGCCCTGTATGTTTTTTATTTCTTTTATATGTAATTTATCTTTTTCAATATTTAACACAAGACTTTTATTGAAGTCTATTCCTATTGCCCCTAAGATTTTACTCAACAAATCTTTTAAGGAGTCATTATTGTAAATATTGCCTCGCAATATTAATACACAACCATTAAATATCTCTGGCTTTAATGCCTCCATGCGTTCAACGCTTAATGCTTTATCTTTTATTTTATAGGTCCTTAACATTATATAATGTGATTCTTTAAACCAGTATAATATTTAAAATTAAAATAATTATTCTTATATTATATATCCGGTACATAATTTAAATGGAAGGGGTAATAACAATCTCAAGCAAGTCTTTTAAGTGGTTTTTACTCTTAGAAGAGGCTATAATTTTGTACTTTTGCAGCAAAATCTACGGATTATGGTAACTGTTTCGACAGAATTCAAAATAGAGAAAATTAAATCTAGCAAAATCGAAATTGTAGATTGGGATAACATAGGCTTCGGACGTTTTTATTCAGACCATATGTTTATGGCTGATTGTGAGAATGGAAAATGGAAAAATGGCCAAATATTACCGTTTCAAAATCTAGAATTTAGCCCTGCAATGTCTAGTATACATTATGGTCAATCTATATTTGAAGGCATGAAGGCTTTTCTAAATCCTCAAGGGAAAGCTCAGTTGTTTAGGCCGGAAAAAAATCTTGAGCGTTTTAATAAGAGTGCTCTTAGGATGGGGATGCCAGAAGTGCCGCATGATTTTTTCATGAAAAGTATAGAAACGCTGGTTGACTTAGATAAGGCATGGATACCTAGAAAAAGAGGTAGTGCATTATATATACGTCCATTTATGTTTGCTACGGATCGCTTTATTGGTGTGAAGCCATCGGAAAATTTTAGATTCATGGTGATAACATGTCCTGTGGATGCATATTATTCAGAGCCAGTGAAAGTGTTTGTAGCTGATAAATATGTGCGTGCATTTGAAGGTGGGGTTGGTGAAGCAAAGGCAGCGGGTAATTATGCTGCCACTATGATGCCTGTTGTGGAAGCTAAGAAAAATGGTTTTGATCAAATATTGTGGATGGATCCTGTGCAGTTTAAGTATGCTCAGGAAATTGGAACAATGAACGTATTCTTTATAATAGATGGAACAGCGATTACACCAAGATTAAATGGAGCAATATTAGAAGGGATTACACGAGATAGTATTCTTCAAGTTCTTAAAGATAAAGGTTTTCCATGCGAGGAAAGAGATATATCAATTGACGAGTTGGTTGATGCGCACAAAAATGGTAAACTCCAAGATGCTTTTGGTTCAGGTACAGCAGCAACTATATCTCATATTTCCTGTCTTGGATATAAAGATATGATTCTAGACTTACCAGATGTAGAATCACGAAATGTTTCTAATATGATTAAGAAAGAGCTCGGAGATATTAAAACTGGATATATCGAGGATAAGCACAATTGGGTTTACCCTTTAGAAAGGTAAATCATCATCATCTATGTCAACCTGTGGTGCCTGAGATTCATCCATAGGAGTTAAAGTTGGCCCTTCTTCCACTAAAGCAGTTATTCGCCATACATTTAGGTTATTAAAGTATATCGTTTTGCCCTCTCTATTTTCAAAAGGTCTTCCTCTAAGTGAGAAATTACAGTTAACTTCTTGATTAATTTGAAAGTCATCTAATAGCTCACATTTGTCTTGCGTAAGCTGAAACTTTATAAACTGTGTAAAGTTCCCATCCTCTATTTCTAATACAAATTCTCTTTTTTGAAATTTATCATTGACTACTTGTGTGTCAAAAATTTTATTCAACTTTCCTTTAACTTCGAAACTCATTTTATTCTTTTCCGGCTAAGTTAATAGAAATTGTGCCATTTTTATGCTCATATGAAAGCAATTGTCTGTTTTTTTCACCAAAGTTTCTCCAATGTTCATTATCCTGAATACCCTGAGATCTTGAAATTTGATAAACTAGTAAGTCACTATTATCCGAACGAATAACACCTTTATAAAAGTCAATAAAATTATTCCACCAAAATTCTTTGCTATAACCTCTAGTTAGTTGAAGGCTTTCAAAAAACAAATTCGTTCGGTGCACTAATGCTTCAAATTCATCTTTATATTCGGATGTAGCTAGAGCCTCTCTTTTATTAATGAGGCTAATTTCACCTTCAACACAGTTGTTGTGTAAAACTATATTAAGTTTCTGATGTAATTCTCCATAAAAGTATGAGGACTCTTTTGCAATAGGGTCTACTAATAGGTATTGGTACATGCATATTATTGACTTTAAATGCTTCTTTCGTTCAATCAATGTGTGAGTTAACTCAGCTAATGCATTAAGATTATCATTATCTAAGGCATAGGCTTTCTTAAGCACTCTTTCTGCACTACTTTTTTTATTGTATCTGCGATAAATTTGACCTAGTCGAAGATGAAGGTCAGAGGATGACGGATATTTTTTAATCGCTGACTTCATGACTTCAATTAGTTTGTCTTTTTTATCATTACTTTCATAAATATCAGCTTGCAAAAGTAAGGCATCAATCATATAGCTTCCTTTAAGTCTAATTATGCCCTTAGATACTTTTAACGCTTCTCGTTCTTTATTAATATTCTGCAGAGCTAAGGCTTTTTCATAAAGTGCCATTTCATCCCTTTTATCCAGTTTGAGTGCTTCATCATAGCACTTTATTGCGGCTTTGTAATTGCCTTGGTCAAAATATTTTAAGCCTTCTTGAACTCTAACAAAAGACTCATCCAATTGGGCATTTAAAACCATTGAACTAGAGGCTAAAACACTTAAAAAACAGCTCTTTAAATCCATCTTACTTGATTAAAAATCTAAGAAACAATCTTCTCATACGAAGCCAGAGCTTGGAACGTTTCAATATAAAGTCCTCTACATCATCTATTTTTTCAAACTCAAATAGTTTAATAGCAAGCCATTCAACCCCCTCAATATCGAATATGTAATACTTTTTATCATAAGGAATGTAGGTTGCTTTAGACCTATTATATCTAATTAGATGTTTTTCTAAATGCTCAACCTTATTAAAACGATTCATTCCTGTACTTTTTATCTCAATGTTTTTTGCTTTGAGGTAAATCTCAAATTCTTTAAAAAATACGTTTTCTTTAAAGTATGAATATTTTAATGGATCAACCACATATTGGGATTTATTATTCTCATTTAGAATAAGTTCTGGCACTGGAACTACAATTTTCATTGAGGAATTACTGTTTTGTGAAGTAATTTCGAATCTTGTCAAAGATCTGCTCGAGCTTGCTTTTATCTAAGCTGTAGAATATCTTTTTGCCATCTCGAGCAGTATTTAATACTCCAGCTTTTCTTAAATATCCTAAATGATTAGAAGTTACGGATTGTTCTAAGTCTAATTCTTTATAAATTTGAGAAACGCAAACTGGTTGATTATTATGTATGTAATCTAATATTTTGAGACGCAATGGATGGGAAAGAACACTTAAGCACTTCCCCTCCTTAATAAGTCCGTTAATGTCTTTAATTTTTTGCACATCAAAAATTTTAGACTTTTGTAATTAAGTTACATCAAATAAGTTACGTAATTTATATGAGTTAAATTGTAAAATGAATAATAATAAAGTCAATTTTTTATTTCTAGTGCTAAGTGGATTTTTTATATGCAATGTTTTAGTTGCAGAAATTATAGGCGGAAAGATATTTTCACTTGAGAAGGTTTTTGGATATGATGAAATTAGCATCAATTTATTAGGTATATCAGATCTTACTTTGGCATTTACTGCAGGAGTTATCCTTTGGCCTTTTGTTTTTGTTCTTACAGATATTATTAATGAATACTACGGAATAAGAGGTGTTAAGCGTATCACATATTTGAGCATTGCTCTAATTCTCTATGCATTTATAATGATATTTATTAGTATGGCTTTGCCCGGAGCAGATTTTTGGCTAAGTATTGATAAGAATATGAATAATGCATACAACCTAACTCTTGGTCAAAGCTTGTGGATAATTATTGGATCTATAATTGCTTTTTTAATTGGTCAAATACTAGATGTGCATGTGTTTCATTGGATAAAGAGGAGGACAGGAGATCGTTGGGTTTGGCTACGAGCAAATGGATCTACCCTGGTGGCACAGCTGGTGGATAGTTTTGTTGTTCTTTTTATTGCCTTTGGTATTGGTGCAGGATGGCCAATAAACAAGGTGTTGGCTCTTTGTGTGTTGAATTACTCATATAAGGCTATTGTTGCAATATTGCTTACACCTTTATTGTATTTAATTCATTATGTGATCGATCAATATTTAGGAGAAACACTAAGTCTGGAATTAAAGCAAAGTGCTCAGGAATAAAAGAATGCAAAGTCCATCGACCCCAACTAGATAATAATATTCATTTTTAATTTTCATTGCACCAACACTGGCCAATGGCATTAGAGCACATATTAAAGCTAGTAATTGGACTTGATTATCTTGTATCGGTGTCGTTTGCGTCTTAAATTTATAAAATACAATGGAAAGCATTAAGCTTAATAAAACTACCCCCCATTTACTAATCAGATGAGGGATTGTCTTTAAATTAACAGATTTATCTATATCGTAGTCTCTCAAGTCAAAAGGAAGAATTACCGTTATTATAAATGCAAACATTCCAATCAAAAAGCTCATACTACGCATGTTAATATCAATTTTCAAATATAGTATCGGAACAAAACAAGTCAAAAACAACCAGTTAATGGCAATTATAAACAGTTTTAAATAAGGTATTTCGCGTATATTTAATGACTCTGTTTTAAGCGCATACATAGATGTGACTAGGCCGAAAAGAAGAACTAGAGAAAAAATGTGCATTTCTAGCTTAAAAAGCTGGTAAGTGAAAATTAAGCTGCTAATTATTAAAACAATACAGTTTTTAAAGAGTTTTTCCTTTACCCAGCTAATTCTTCGACTAATTGAATTACTTTTAGTAATTAGTGCTGAATTAAGTTGGCAGAAGATATAAGCACTCAACGTGGCCGTAAACACAAAAACTATTAAGGAATTGGGTGCTTTTGTGCCAGGAGCTAAAATGTGAAAACTGTGTTCTAAAAGAGCCCAGGCACAAAAGGCCATAAAGAAATTCCCAAAGACGAGATTTTCAATCCAACTTTTAAGCAAACTTTATAGATATTTAAAATTGAACTTAGGATCAATTTTTAATAGCACCTCATATATAAGCCTAATTAAACTTTCTGTATCATCTTCACGAACCATTTCTACAGTTGTATGCATATATCTTAGTGGTAAAGATATTAAAGCCGATATTACACCACCATTTGAATAAGCAAAGGCATCAGTGTCTGTTCCCGTTACTCTAGAAGAAGCTCCATATTGAAATGGGATTTTATTCTTTTTAGCTGTTTCTGTAATCAGGCTATATAGTTTTTGTTGTACAGCAGGGGCTCTGTCTACAACTGGGCCTCTACCACACTGTATATCACCATGAACCTTTTTGTCAATCATAGGTGTACTTGTGTCATGAGTCACATCTGTAACAATGGCTAAGTCTGGTTTTATTGTTTGGGTAATCATCTCAGCCCCTCTTAAACCGACCTCCTCCTGCACAGCATTTACAACATAGAGGGTAAACGGTAGTTTCTTTTTATTCTCTGAAAGATGTCTTGCAACCTCAGCAATAACAAAACCACCCATTCGATTATCAAGTGCTCGGCCTACATAATATCGATTGTTTAGTTGTTCGAATTCATCGTCAAAAGTCACAACAGTACCTACATGTATTCCTTTTTCTAATACCTCTTCTTTTGAAATACAGCCACAATCAATGAAAATGTTTTTTAGCGTTGGGTTATTCTCTTTTTCACCACCCCTTCTAGTGTGTATTGCAGGCCAGCCAAAATGTCCACGAACGATACCATTATCCGTGTGAATATTTACACGCTTACTTGGTGCTATTTGGTGGTCGGATCCACCATTCCTTATAACGTAAATTAGTCCGTCATCTGTAATATAGTTCACAAACCAAGATATTTCATCAGAGTGCGCCTCAATAACAACCTTAAAGTCTTGTCCTGGATTTATTACTCCAACGAAGGTTCCATAATTATCAACAAAATATTCATCTATATGCGGCTTAATATAATTAAGCCAAAGCTTTTGACCTTCAACTTCAAAACCAGTCGGCGAAGGATTATTTATATAGTTTTCTAAAAAACGTATTGAATCCTTATTAATTAACTTTTTCTTTCCCATTCTACTCTATTTTATAACGGTAAATTTCCGTGTTTCTTTTTTGGTAAATTATCAACTTTGTTTTCCAGCATTTTAAACGCCTTGATCAGTTTAACTCTTGTATTTTCAGGAAAAACGACTTCATCAACAAAACCTCTTGATGCAGCTCGATATGGACTTGCAAATTTTTCGTCATACTCCTGAGTTAATTCTTCAAGCTTTGCTCCCTTGTCTTTCGCATTATTAATATCTTTTTTAAAAATTATTTCAACAGCTCCTTTGGATCCCATAACTGCTATTTGGGCAGTAGGCCATGCAAAGTTTAAATCTGCACCAATATGTTTTGAATTCATAACATCATAGGCTCCGCCAAATGCTTTTCTAGTAATTACTGTAACTCTTGGGACCGTAGCTTCACAAAACGCATAAAGGAGTTTAGCTCCATTAGTAATAATGCCATTCCATTCTTGATCAGTGCCAGGAAGGAATCCTGGGACATCCTCTAATACTAATATAGGTATGTTAAATGCATCACAAAAACGCACAAATCGAGCGCCTTTTTGAGAAGACTTAATATCCAATACACCTGCTAGTACTGCTGGTTGATTTGCAACAACACCAATACTACGTCCACCTAGTCTTGCAAAACCAACTACAATGTTTTCAGCAAAGGCTTTATGTACTTCATAAAAGCTTTCTTCGTCAACCAGATACTCAATCACCTCCTTAATGTCATAAGGTTGGTTTGGATTACTTGGAATAATATCAAT
>CAJXBJ010000013.1 GCA_913050195.1 uncultured Saprospirales bacterium | reverse complement strand
GGTAAGTTTAATTTAAACATGGAACTAAAGGTCTTTTTTTAGGATTCTATATGTCAAGGTCCAATAAATTAGGCAATATGCTATGCAGCTAATGATTAATTGGTAAAGAGGGACAGGCCTTGTTTCATAATAGGTGTCCATTCCTTTTTCTAAGAGGCTCCCTTTGCCTACAAACTCTTTTAAAGGAATAAGCTCATCTATAACATCAAAAGGGGTGAAGTTCTTAAGTATTGAGATGCTTTCCGGTATGAAAAGAGATATAAACCAATCACCTAATAGCCAAAAAACTAATAACAAGATTATCGCACTGGCAATATTTTTTGTCCAATGGGCAAGAAGGGTTGCAATACTTAAGTAAGTAAAGGTATTTATAAAGGATAGGCCTAAGTAATAAAGCTTAGTACCTGCTTCCCAGCTAATGTTTTCGGTATTTTTAAATCCAAGACTTAGGGCAGATATTGATATTACTAAGGTGGAAAAGAGGCTTAAAAAACTAACAATAAGTAGTTGAGATATAAAAATTTCTTTTCTTGTTTGTCCATGAACTATGCTTTGTTTTAGATTGCCACTTTTATATTCCTCACCAAAAATATAGATTGCTAAACATGCTAGTAAGAATTTAAAAAACTTTCCGATAAATGCGGTGCCATGCCAAACATAAGGGAAGCTAAAAACATGATAATCACCTTGTTGCTCCGGATTAAATTGATTTATTAATGCACTAAAGCTATTTGTAAGGCTATTTGATCCAAGCAAAACACATAGAAAAAGGCCTATATACAGACCGAGGTATACATAGGTCGTGCTATTTTTGGACCATTTTAAATATTCTATATGTAATAGGCGCATCATTGGTCAATAAGTTTAAGGTAATGTGCCTCTAGGTCAAATTCCTGAACTCGTAAATGATTCAGCATTATGCCTATTTGATTTAAATGATTGCTAATATCTTCCATGCTTCTATCTAAGCTGAATTCAATGCGTAAGAATGCTTGATTTGGGTCTTTGACAATCTTAAAGACATAATCTAATTCCTGTAGTTTGTTTTCAAGCTCTTTCAAATTAGAGCTTCCAATTTCTATCTTATGTACTTTTTGATGCGTTAATGAATCAAAAGACCCTTCAAACACTACAGTCCCTTGTTTGAGAATACATAAATGTGTGCAAAGTTGTTGAACTTCACTTAAAAGATGAGAAGCAAGAATAATACTCACTCCTTTATTGTGTAAATCCTTTATTACGGCTCTGACTTCTGCTATGCCTTGGGGGTCGAGTCCATTTGTTGGTTCATCAAGGATTAATAGGTCTGGTTTGTTTACAATAGCGGCAGCAATACCCAAGCGTTGCTTCATGCCCATTGAATATGTTCGCACTTTGTCTTGTGCTCTGGGGTATAGACCAACAATGTTTAAAGCCCAGTTAATGTTATCCTCGGATGTGTTTTTGATTTTACAAGTGATTCGTAAGTTATCTCTAGCACTTAAATATTGATAAAAACATGGTTTTTCCAGCAAAGCCCCTATTTTTGATTTACTGCTCCATGTAACATCTCCATCGCTAGCTTTAAGTGTTGTTAATAAAATACCTAAAGTTGTTGACTTGCCACTTCCATTAGGTCCTAGAAGTGCATAAACTTGATTCTTTTTAATTGAGAAGTTAAGGGATTGGAGGGCTGTTATGCTCCCATAGGATTTTGATAAATTGGAAACTGTAAGCATTGTTATTTAATGATAATCATTGCAATATAAATTCTGCACATATTAAAGTTAGTTATTATTCAATAATTTTATGAATTAAGTCCTTTAAATTCAAGTAATCAATGAGTCTTGTCATTTTAATATAGTACATTATATCTTCATCAATATTGGAGATTTTCTTTAAGCTTTCATCTAAATTAAGCTTAAGAAGTGGCTTGTCAATATGTCCTCCTATATTAAGCTGATTGTTTATAATTGACAATGAAATTGGGAATTCGAACTTTGTATGTTCAGCGTAATTGTCTACAAAATCTGGTGTTAATATATTCTCAGCAATGAAGCTATGGCTTGCATAAACTTTATAGTTAGCGTTAAAATATTCATTATGACTTGGTTGATCATATTCTTTTGGGGAATCAATACCCATAAAATTACTTAGGAAGCCACTTACATTAGTCCTCATAAGCTTCATAAGTTGATTTTTCTCTTTTAGTCGAATAATAAAATAACCATTGATATTATTTTGAAGCTTTGATTGCATGAAAAGACCCTTAAAAACTAAATGACTGCTATTTTTACTTCTGAAACGTGCAAATATTTGGGAAATATTCACATTAAGGCCTTGAAAGTTGCCAATTGCTTGATCATGACTTTTGAATATATTATATCCAAATTGAGCAATCTTACTATCATCAAAGGATTGTTGACTTATTCCACCATCTTTACGGTAAGAGAGTGTTGACTCATGAAGGCTGAAGGCCGTTTTGAATATTTCTGAGCTTATTTGGCTCCTGATTTTTTCACCTTCTTTTTCACTTCTTTTCCCTAGGAATAAAATTAATCCAAAGACCGCAGCGCTAAAACCTATGGCGGGTCCACGAAATGGAATATATCCCATTATAAATAGTCCCACAATTGTTATTAGCGAAACAATTATTAGGACTTTATTAAAAAAATGATTTGATTTCCATTTTTTTCTGAGCACCTCCAAATCAAGCATCTTAACGGATAACTCTTCTTTAAGTTTTTTTTCAAATGTGTGGTCAGACATTACTTTCAATTAAAATCCATAGTCATTGTAGTACATACTAAACTCTTCGTCTTCAAAGCTTGGATTTACAATCAGGTTATGGTATTCATATTTCTCATAAATGCCTTTGTCATCATAAACTTCAATGACTAAAGGAAGTAATCTCTTTTTATCGATCATTAGCTTCATGCCTTTAGCGTAATCATTAGGTATGTTAAGGATTTTGCCTGGGCTAATGTCATAATAATCATCAATATTTTTATTGAGTTCCAAGATGCTATACTCTGGAATAAAGTTTCGTTTGGCAAACTCTACTAAGTTTTCACCTTTTCTGGTAGTGTCTATGGTATAGGTATAGTGAATATTATTAAACATTAGAATATAGCACTCTTGTTTGTTCCATGTAGTGTCTTTTTCAAAGTGAATTAATCCATCTGTATTGTATTTGTTATAGAGATTGGAGAGGATATCCATAAAGTAGTCATACCCCGATTCTTTAATTGAGTGATGCTGTTCATCCCGCATAATTGAGCCATCTGGATGTGCAGTAATATTAAACCATGGGAACTTGTTCGGGTTAATGACTGCGCGTTTACTGCCCTCAGATTTAGGAAATAACACCTCTAATCCATCAGTGGGGTGCTGTTGTCTTAAATAGATTCCCAAAGGCTTTTGTCGGTATTTGACCTCTGATATTTGGAAAGCCATATTGCCATAAAACCGTTCTGTTTTTTTCATTACATAGCTTAGAGTTTGAACCTTACTTGCTGCCATAAACATGTTGCTCATAACAATGTTGACCAGTGAGTCTTGACCAAAGCCTAAAGGATGCAAATTCAGTATTAAAATAGAGAGGTAAAAAAAGCGTTTCATCTTATAACTAAGATACTTAATTTACTCTGTTTTTTTTATACCAAAATTAGGATATGTTCAAATCTTTTAAAGATTAAAAAAGAATCCCACATATAAATTCTCTAATTTTGAATATGATGCTTCAATTAACCCTTGTTTTACTTTGTTTTGTAATCCTATTATTGGTGGCGGTTTTATATTTACTTAATCAGCTCAATAAAGGAGATAAAATGGAGAAGCTTATAACAAGCTTAAACAAAGAAGAATTTGCAGAGAATAGAGCAGAGCTTCAAAAAAGCATTAAAGATAATAGTGCCTCATTAACACAGAGTATTGGTCTGTTTCAATCTTCATTTAATGATCAGCTAAAGCTTATTTCAGACACTCAATTAAAGGCGCTTAGTTCTTTAACCGAGCGCTTGGAGACGCAGCTTTCCAAAATGGATTTTAATCAGAAAGCATCAAGTAAGGAGGGTAGAGAGGAGCTTTTCAAACAATTAAAAGAGCTACAAGAGTCTTTTAAGAATAATGTAAGAGATTTTAATGAGCTTCAACGTCAGAAGTTTGGGGATATGACTAAGCAACAAGAGCAGCTTATAAAAACTACAGAGACGCGTTTAGAGAAAATGCGGGAAACTGTGGATGAGAAGTTACATAAAACACTTGAAGAGCGTTTAGGACAGTCATTTAAAATAGTTAGTGATCAATTACAGGCTGTTCAAAAAGGCTTGGGTGAAATGCAGAATTTGGCCTCTGGTGTGGGGGATTTAAAACGTGTGCTTGATAACGTAAAAACCAGAGGTGTCTTGGGTGAAATTCAGTTAGGTAATATTTTAGAACAAATTATGGCGCCTAATCAGTATGAAGCGAATGTAAAAACTAAAAGGGGCTCAAATGATCATGTAGAGTTTGCAATTAAATTACCAGGAAAAGATGATGAAGGTCAAGAAGTATACCTGCCTATTGATGCTAAGTTCCCTCAAGAAGATTATCACAAGCTTCAGCTGGCCTATGAATCAGGAAATACTGATGAAATAGAGCTGTATACAAAGGCAATGGTTAATGGCATTAAACGTTTTGCTAAAGATATTCGCGATAAATATATTGATCCGCCAAATACGACTGACTTTGGGATTATGTTTTTGCCTATTGAGGGTTTGTATGCTGAAATTGTAAGGCAAACAGATCTGCTTGAACAATTGCAAAGAGAATATAAAATTATAATTACTGGTCCTACAACTTTGGCAGCTATGTTAAACAGCTTGCAAATGGGATTCAAGACACTAGCTATACAAAAACGATCTAGCGAAGTATGGCGTATATTGGGCGCAGTTAAGACTGAATTCGGTAAGTTTGGCGGGGTGTTGGAGAAGGCTCAAAAGAAGATAAATGAGGCCAATAATGAGTTAGACAAACTGGTAACGACTCGTACAAATGTTATTAATAGAAAGCTGAGAGATGTACAGGAATTACCAGAAGAAAGTAAGCCTTTGCTCGTTGATGGAGAGGAAGAGCCATTAGATCAATTTAAATTAATAGAATAACATAAGAACTAGAAAGTATGGAAGAAGGTAATGTTTTAACTACTGTGTTGTTGCCAATAGCTTTGTTTATTATAATGTTAGGAATGGGCTTGTCACTTGTTGTAGATGACTTTAAGCGCGTCGTTATTTTCCCCAAAGCAGTAGTAATTGGTTTAGTTAATCAATTGCTGATTTTACCTTTGGTGGCTTTTGGTTTAGCCTATAACATGCCCGGAGAGCTAGCAGTAGGGCTTGTTCTATTGGCGGTATGTCCTGGAGGCGTTACATCAAATCTTATTAGTCATGTGTCTAAAGGTGATACAGCGCTTTCTGTGACCTTAACAGCAATATCTAGTTTGCTTACTGTACTTACTATTCCTTTTATTTTAAATATTGCTTTAGAAACGTTTATGTTGGAAGGTAAAGTAATAAGCTTAGATGTCCCAAAGACTATAATCACTATAGTAGCTATCACTATTTTGCCTATCAGCATAGGTATGTTTATTCGCAGTAAAAAGGAAGCATTTGCCTTGTCAATGGATAAGCCCGTTCGCATTGCCTCGGTAGTTTTTTTGGCATTAATAATTATAGCTGCTGTTATTAAAGAAAAGGAAGTGCTATTCAACAATATTGGAGATGTTGGGATAAACGCATTATTATTGAATGTAATTACGATGGCTGTTGGATTTGGAACGGCTATGCTGTTTAATCTTAATCTTAAACAAAGAATTACAATTTCGATTGAGTCAGGTATTCAAAATGGTACTTTAGCCATCACTCTTGCACTTACTGTCCTTGGAAATAGTGTGATGGCTATTCCAGGAGCAATTTATGCTTTAATTATGTTCTTTACTGGGGGAGTGATTATGTATTACTTTGGTTCGAGAAAAGACACGCCTACGCCTTAAAGAGCCTTAGATTCTCAAAATCAGTACGATCTCGGTTAATTGGATTAAGATGCCAGATGTATAAGTGATTAAAGAATAGTGTGAAGAACATTTCCTTTAATCCTTTATCAAGAGTGTTCCAACATAATATTGCTTGAACTCCGGGATGCTTTTCTTTAAAAATACTATGCTTTATTTCCTCTAGTATTAATGCGATTATACTTTCTGATCGTTTTGACTCTTCTTTACTCCAATAATCCATACAGAGGCAGCTTAATATTTTGAATATTTCAATTCTACGCAGAATTTCTTCCTCACCTTTTACAAAAGCTTTGTATTTCTGAATATCAACGTAAACGGTACTTTCTGCTATTGTTTCAATTTCTGATACTTTTAAATTAAAGTATTTATAATTGTCTCCAAACACACAGATCCATGGATCTTTTTGATTCGTATCTATAGTGTTTTTCCAGGCGTTTAGGTTTACAGTTTTATTAGAACGCATGTCTTTGATTAGCTGATTAACTCTAAAGCGATCTGTGATGAGTTGGTTCATCATTGAAAAGAAATGAGTGTAAAGCAGCTGGCTGCGTTTATTTGAGTCGCTCATTTAGAGTTGATTTGTTTCAACAAGCTCATGAATTAATGCATCTATACTACTACTTTCAAAGTGCTCTTTTACATTATGCTTAGTCATTAGTGCTTTGATTTTCTCTTCTTGAGCCATGCCTAAATTCCAGGCTTCTGAATAGCGTATATGGCTGAAGGTTACCATGGAGTATAATGGCAGATATTTTTCTGGATAAAGCTCCTGTATTCTATGCTCAAACTTTTTCTGCAATAGAAATTGAGGATCTCCAACATAATCTCTCATTACAAGATAATTATGTTTAGATAGATCTTGAAGGCCATCGCCATCAGGCTTTCGTGTGACCTTATATTCTTCAAAGACTTTTTCCCAATTCTCATTATGCTTAAGCATTAGGTCATGAAGCACTGTGCAATCCTCAAACCCAGCATTCATTCCCTGGCCATAAAAAGGCACAGTAGCGTGTGCAGAATCTCCCATTAATGCAACTTTCCCTATAGCCCATGGGTAGCAACGAATGATGGCTAATGAGCTTAATGGAAAGTCATCCCAATAGTCAGCTAAGTCAGGCATTATGTTATAAAAATCTGGGAATGTTTTTCTGAAGAAAGCATCTACATCAGCTTTTGTTTTAAGCGTATCAAATATGGCATAAGGCATAAATAATGTGCAAGTGAAAGAGCCATCTTCATTAGGCAATGCCATTAACATGAATCTTCCTCTAGGCCATATGTGTAAATAGTTTTTATCTATTTTGTATGAACCATCTTCATTTGCAGGTAAAAGGAGTTCTCTATATCCATCTTCTATGTACTCTTGAGAGTAATTGAATCTGCTTTGCTTCTGCATGGAATTATATCTAATGGCAGAAAAGGCACCATCACAGGCAAATACTACATCAGATTTATGCTCAGTTTTTTTTCCAGTTAATGCATTTTCTAGGTAAATAAGACCATTTTCTAAATCTGCACCTGTGCATTGTTCATTAAAGTGTAGGCTTACATTTTCTGTATTTTCTGCAATTGTAAGCAACTTGACGTTTAACCCACCTCTTGCAACAGAATAGATAAATTGTCCCTCTTGGCCATAAGGCTGATAGCTTAAATTGCTTTCTTTATCATGCATTGCTCGACCTTTAATTGGTAAAGCTATTTCTTTAACTGCATCATCAACGCCAGCACCTTTTAAGGCCTTCCATCCACGATATGATAGTGCTAAATTAATCGATTTTCCTGCTGAGATATCAGCCTTTCTGATATCCGATCGTCTTTCAAAAATACTTACTTGATAACCTGCCTTTGAAAGATAAACGGCCCATAATGATCCTACTAATCCTGCGCCAACTATAGTTGCTGTTTTCATAGCGGCAAAGATAAGCTAAACTTTCTTTGCGCTGAGCTAATGAATGGCAATTATTTGTTTATGTGTTCTATCCTTATACGTAATTGATAATAGATAAAGTCCACTTTCTAAATTCCTTCTATCTAGCTTAATTTCTAGCTTATTGTTGTAGTTCAAATTTTGAACTAGCCTTCCATTTAAGTCCATTAACTTTATACTTGATATTTCTTTATTAAAATCAAGTTTGAAAGAAGAGCTAGTTACAGGGTTAGGATAGATATTAAGATTGAGGTCTTCCTTATCATTCATATTTGTGCACAATACAACATTGACCGACATGGTATCCTTTGTCTGACAGCCATTGCTGTCAGAGACCATAAGCCATATTACAGTATCCCCGATTGCCAAACTTGAAGAATTTAATGGTAAATATTGACCTGTGGTTCCATCATTCCAAAGGTATGTTAAGTAATTTATTGGTGCCGTAATTATATGTTGAGTTCCTTTGCAAATTGTAGTGTCACTTCCCAAATTCAATACTGGCGCATTATTAATTGTAAAGTTGATATTTTCAAAATATTCTGAATACACTCCTTTTTGAATGTACTCCAAAAAAGATGAATTGGAATCTATATTGACTAATACTGAATTGCTATCTGATATTTCAATTCCATTCATTACCCATGAGTGGTCAGATACTGATTGAGCGATTTGAAATTCAAAATGTTCGTTTTTAATTGGGAGGTAGGAAACCCCATTATTCTTGTATGCAGAAATATCTTTTAATTCATTAGGGCAATTGCTTGACTCTGAATAATATCCGATTAAATTTGAAGAGCTTGTTGATAGGCCATTATTCATCAAGTCTAATATTTCAGCTGTAGATAAAGCTTTATTCCAAATGCTTATGCTATGTAAATATCCTTTAAAATGATTACTGCTAGCCCATGCATCAAACTCTTGTCCTAAGGATATAAAGTCGGTATTTTCTATATCTAAGTCTACATTTGAAAAAACGGCATCAATATTTCCATTCAACCATAAAATTAGATTTTCTGAGTTTTTATTCCAGGTATAGCCTACAAAATGCCAATTATTATCATCAACGTTTGTATTTCCTGTGTGATAACTGCCATTATAGATATCTAAATATCCATTCACTATGCCAAACATGGAAACATTTTCGCCGTACATATCATTTGCCGAAAAAATGCGTTCATTTTGATTTTCATTATTTGTTTTCACCCATGTAAAAAATGAGTGTGAAGAATTATGAAGTTCAGACGCCAAAGAGTTTATGTTTACATAGCTCATTACCCCATCAAATTCAAAACCTGATTGATAGAATTTGTTATAATCATACGAAATCAAAGCAGAGTCACAAAAGGAAGTGTCCTCCAATATTGAAAACCCTAAGGAGTCAATATTATACCTAATCTTTGTTGTGTCGCTACACGCCTGATTAAATTGATTTGCTATTTGTGCCACTTCATTTGGGCTTAGGGCACGATTGTATATTTTGATTTCATCAATTTTACCATCGAAATAGTTGCTATTATTGTGGCCAATGCCAGTTGGATTAGGAAACAAAAGAGTATCTAAATCACTATTGCTGTGATAGTCTATTAAGTTACCATCCAAATATATCATAGCATTGTGACCATTGTAAACACCCACAATGTTATGCCAAGTGTTAATTGACAAATAGCTTTCATGTATTCCAGGTCTTTCAGCATCACCATCATCATCTTTTACTTTAAAACGCACTTCTTCATTGCCTCTGTCCAAATAAAGGATGTATGCATCATTGTCTGAGTCAAAAATTGGCCCATAAGAATGACTAATATCTGATGGTAATTTATCCATATATATCCATGCAGAGATACTTACAGCATCTTTAAATATTTTTAGAGAATTTGTAATTGGTACGTTAACATAATCTGAACTTCCATTAAAGTCTAATGCACCACCTGTAATGCCGTTAGTCCAATTAGCACCGTAAATAAATCCAGAATTATTATTTCCAGAATTATCAGCTAGAACGGTTCCTATACCTTCGTCAAAATTCCAATGGGCAACTAAGCCCGCATTCATCAAAAGTGTGTTGAGGCAAATTAAGTCTTGAGGATTATCAGTTATTATTCCATCAATTCCTTGAGACATCCTATACTGCATGTCATCTGTGTCATTTAATGTCCACATCCAAAATTCAATATTTTTATTTTGGGCATATATAATATTTCCTAATCCAGGATAGCCTCCTGATCCAACATATTCCCCTCCGATTATTTGTAAATCATCAATGTGATTTTGGCCAATTGGGTTTGCTAAGTAGCAAACCTTAATTAATGGATTTATACTTTTAATTGTTTGAAGTTGAGATAGGTCGAAGGAAAATATGATCACGTCATTAACTAAATTCATGCTTTGAAGCATATTTAATGTTTGTAATTCTATATTTTCATCTTTTAGCTCAATACAAAACTTTGTTTTATTTTTTCCAAGCAATAACACCTCTCTTAAACTAGGTATTTGCTCACCGCTAAAGTTTGAAGAAAAGTGTGAGCCTGCATCAAGACTCTTTAGTTGATTGTAGCTAAGTGTGTTAACGCCTCCTGAGGAATTTGTTGTTCTGTTTACTGTTGAATCATGAATAACCATTAGAGAATCATCTAACGAAATTCTCACATCCATTTCAAGAAAATCTACACCTAAGTCTAAAGCAAGTTGAAAAGCACTTAAAGTGTTTTCTGGAGCTAATGATGTTGCACCTCTGTGTGCAATGATTTGTGGATTATTCTGTGAATATATATTTAAATAATAAGAGAGGGCAAGTAAAAGTATTATTCGCATAGAACTAAATTTTTATTAAATACTTATGAATTGGAACTGTCTCAGTTTCAATTACAAGGCAATATTGACCTTTGTCAAGATCTTGAAATGGAAGCTCTATATTCAAGTCACCTATAATAGGTCGTTCCCAAATTAGCTTACCACTAATATCAAATAGCCTAAGGTTTTTAGGAGTGATATTTTCAAAACTAATATTGACATTTTCTTTAAAAGGGTTAGGATAGACAGAAATGTAACGATCTGATTGCTTATTTATCCCATTAATTACTAAGAATGTCAGTGATTTGCATATTTGATTTGTTCCACATTCATTAGTTGCATTAAGACAAACATTATATGTGCCTGAACCATTGAAATTATGATTTGGATTATTAGTGCTATCCAAAATCCCATCGTCAAAATCCCATAAAATATTAAACGAGTCACAGGCTTTATTTTCTATAGAATCATAAAAATCAACATTCAAGCCATTAACTTGAAAATCAAAATCTACTATTGGTTTCGGACATAATATTCCTCTGCTTTGTCCATCAAGTTGCCAATTTGGATCTATGTCTATACATAGAAAATCCATTATTGAAGGAATTACATCAACAATATTTGGTGGTGGAAATATTGGTCCTTTGACTGTATAGTTTTTGTTGCTTAGAATATAAAATATTGTCTTGACTTCTGGGTGGTTTTGAAAACCTGTGTGATGTCCAGTATTGCAGGTGCCATTGGACAAGTGTGTGTCACATAATCCGCCATGATCAGTTGATACAGTTATCAGCCATTCTTCATTTTCAAAGGATGGCCTTGATTCCAATGAATCGATTATTCGTTTGATATATAAGTCTGTTTTTTCGATTTGACTCATATATTCTGATACAGTTACATCAAAGCCATGGTCATGGCCTTTTTCATCGACATCTCTGAAATACACAAATAATACATCAGGATCCTTGTCAAGATTTTGGTTCTGAAACTGAAGTAAGTATCCTTTTTGATATATGTTGTTTTTAGAAAAAGAAATACTTGTTCCAGTAGATCCATCAATGTTTTCTACACCAATTGAATGAAAGCCTCCATCACTTTGAAGTTCTTTAATATGTATTTCAATATCATTTGATGTTTCTCTTAGAACTATTTGTGAAGTAACATGATTTGACGATTGGGTATGCTCAATTTCATTAAACTGAATAATGCAATAACGATTAGGGGCAGTTCCCAAAGTTGCAGCAAATATTTCTCCTCCCTCTGGAGGATCTAGATCTTCCCATCCTAGAGCAATAACATTATTTGGATAATGGGCATCAGGTAAATTTTCACTTTCACAACATCCACTTCCATTGTATGTGTTATTTGTATTTGGAGGGCTAAAGCTTACATATCCATTAGAAGATATATATAATTCGTTATATGAAGAACCAAAATAATCAAAGTTAAACCCTATGTTAATTGGCGCTGAAACTTCATCATCATTTAAAATAACTTCATAGTAAGAGCCTAAGAAAGAAATATCATAGAAGTTATAGGGAATTTCATTGTGAACATAATTGGGTTTAAATCCATGCGTTAAAAAGTTTGCAGCAAGTCTTGCATTCATACTGTCTGAGAAATCATTTACATTTCTCTGCGTAAAATAGTCTCCATCGCTTAAAATATAATTATTGATTTTCCATCGGTCAACTGAAGCTGTTACGATTTCAGGCTTAGACTGTTTGATTAAGCTAAAAAAATGAGGAAAATTAGCAAGATTAGGGCTAGTAAATGCATTACTTGTAATGTTGTGTTTGCTTTCCCACACTCCTGTAAAAGTATTAGCCCATCCAGCACCACTGACGGTATAATTTCCTGTCTGTGCTTGAAGGCTAAAGGCGCCATTTGCAATGAGGCTGTCAATATTAGGTGTGTGCGCTAGATTTAGTGCATCGGGACGACAACCATCAATACCTATCATTAGAACCTTTCTGTTTTGAGAAAATATATTTACGGATGTGAAAAAAATAAAGACGAAAAAATAAATTCTAAGCATTATTTTATTTTTTGGATTACATTGAATTTAAAAAAATAAATGGATTTGCTGAAATCGCTTATATTTATAACACAATGAAGCTAATTGCAGATAGTGGTTCAACCAAGACGGATTGGGTGCTTATAAAAGGCCCAAATGATAATTACTGTTTTCAAACAATTGGTCTCAATCCTTTGTTTGTTGATGAAGAAAAGATACAGTCTGTTCTTTCTACAAAACCTGAACTTATTGAAGCGTCAAATCAGGTTAAGGAAATTTATTTTTATGGGGCTTCTTGTTCTGATGAAGTCAGGAATCAGGTCCTTGTTAGAGCATTTAAAGCCATTTTCAAAAATGCCATTGCTAAAGTGCATCATGATGTATATGGAAGTGTATTAGCTACTTGCGGGGATGATAAGGGAATAGCGTGCATAATTGGAACTGGCTCCAATGCATGTTATTATGATGGCCAAAATATGTATGATGGCTTACCTGCCTTAGGTTTTGTTTTAGGTGATGAGGGTAGTGGTGCTTATTTAGGTAAAAATTTTCTAAAAGATTATCTGTATCAGGAGGTCCCAATTGAATTAAAGGAGAGCTTTGAGGAAGAATTATCCCTAAGTAAGGATGTTATTTTTGAAAGAGTATATAAGGCAGATAGACCAAATGCTTTTTTGGCTTCTATGAGTTTATTTCTAGCGAAGCATAAATATATGCCCTACGTAGAAAAGCTAATAAAAAAGGGGTTTGATACATTTATAAATAGGCATGTATGTCAATTTGAAGTTCATAAAGATATCCCAATACATTTTATAGGATCAGTAGCATTCCACTATAGGTCTATTTTAGAGGAAGTGATGAAAGAAAAGGGCCTTAAGCTTGGAAAAATTCTACAAAAGCCAATCAACGCCTTATTAAGATATCATTTAAGATAATTTATCGTTTAGTTGGTCGGTGTTTATTCTGTTTGCCCTTTGGATATGACTTCTTTCGAAAACCTTTCTTAGATTGCTTTGGAGGTAGTTCATATTTTGGTCCTGGCTCAAAGCCATCTGGTAGGTCTATTTTTTCTACCTCTTTCTCAATAAGTCTTTCAATTTTCTTGAAGTATATGATCTCATCTTGATTAATAAAGGTTATCGCCTGTCCACTTCGCTCTGCTCGGGCAGTCCGTCCAATTCGATGCACATAATCTTCAGCATCTCTGGGTATATCATAATTTATAACTAGCTCAATGCCATCAATGTCAATTCCTCTGGAAAGAATATCTGTAGCGACTAGTATTGGGGTAGTTTTACTTTTGAAGTCAAGAAGTACTGATTCTCGGTCTTTTTGCTCTAAGTCAGAATGAATACTTCCAACCTTTACTCCTTTTTTTATTAAAGCACTTGTGATATCTTTTACGCCTCTTTTTGTTGATGAGAAAATCAGTACATGTTCTGATTCATGTCCATTAATAAGATTTAGCAGTAAATTAAGCTTCTGGCTATTGTACACTAGATAAGCTTCTTGCTTTATTTTCTCTGCTGGCTTTGATATTGCAATGTTTACTTGGTCGGGCTTATACAAGAGTGTTTTTGCCAGGTTTCGAATTTTTGGTGGCATTGTTGCTGAGAATAGAAGGTTCTGTCGTCTATTTGGCAATTTTTTAGCAATCTTAATGATGTCATCGTAAAATCCCATATCTAACATTCGATCTGCTTCATCAAGTATTAAGTGCTTGATGCCACTTGTATCAAAATAATTAAAATTAAGATGAGAAATAAGTCTTCCTGGAGTGCAAATAATGATATCAGCACCATTAATGAGTGCCTTTTTCTGGGTGCTAAAATCATCCCCGCTTCCACCTCCATAAACAGGTATGGATGTTGATTCGGTAAAATAACTAAAGCCTTCAATCTGCTGATCTATTTGAATAACTAGCTCTCTAGTGGGTGCTAATACTATCGTATTTACCTTTTGTCGCTCAGTTTCATAACAAAGGCGGTTTAAGATAGGAAGTATAAAAGCCGCCGTTTTACCTGTGCCGGTTTGTGCACAAGCAATGAGATCTTTACCGGCATTGATTTTTGGTATGGCCTTTTCTTGAATAGGGGTTGGCTTTTCAAAGCCCATGGCGTCTAGCCCTTCATTTAAATTATCATTAAATCCAAAATCTTTAAAACTTACACTTATTTCCTTATCACTCATCTCATTTAAAACTTAATCTTTCCTCAATATACATATTGCAATACTAATAATGGTTTAGAGTTTATTAACATATGGTCAACCTTGACTCTTCTTATGTTTAACTAAATAAAGAATAACTACTGGTGCTATAGTTAATAAACTTAATATTGATAAATGCCATCCTTCTTTGATTAAGCTACTTTCAAGTAATAGAACCCTTTCTTCAGGTGCATATAAACCACAGATTGCTAGTCCAATCCAGAAATAGGTGAACATGATAATGTGAAAGTGATTCCTGAAGATAGATTTTATATCCATGTCTATATATTTGGAGCAATTAAGATAAAGCAAAGTATGGGAATGTTAACTATGATTAAGAGCCAAAGCACCATTGTTTTTTTTGTGTGGTTCCAATGAGTTTTTGATTCTATATGTCTGAATTGAAAAGAGAAGCAAAACACAAAAATAAACCAAGCTATGAAGTTAATTAGTGGTATGCCCAACAATCGAGTAGGATATCGAAAGCCTTCAATGAAATAATTAGAAAAGAATTCTTTTACAGGTCCTTCGGGAGTCGTTAAGAAGGTGAGGTTTTTGAAATTGTATGGGTCTATCATGCCTTCATCTATATAGTAGATGCCTTTTTTAACGGGTACCCAAATCCACCAATTGTATATGCTTGCTAAAGGGTCAAGGATAAGATCTAAACCCAGAGCTATAGTGGCATCAACAAATGCTAGAGCAAAAATTGGTATTATAATCGATTCTTTCTTTAAACCTTTAAACCAACTTTTTGATTCTAGTATAAAGCTGCTAATATGCATTATGATGTATATCAGCGCAACCCATGCAGCAGGATTTACAAAAGGAACAGATAAGATATAAAAGTTGAATCCTGGATATACATACGCCCCTGAAAGAACACCTGTAGTTTCACAAAACAAGGTTAGTATAAAACCAGCAGTAAACTCACGAGTTGTTCTTTGCCATCCATGGGTTATTAAGGAATGTAATAGGCACGCCCCAAATAATATAAAAAGGTTTACTTCAAATGCATTTTTGAAAAAAGTAGGATCTAGCATTTAATACAATAGTAGCTTTAAATTTATAGAAAAAACCAATAGTCTTTAACGGGCTCTTTACTTATTTGCTTTAAATAATCCCTAATCTCGGCCTGGAAATCTGGAGAAGAAACACAAATAATGATTTGAGGCTCCTTGTAAAGCTTGATGGCTTCAAGTGGCATTATTTTTACGCCATAAATATCTTTGCCATATTTATTTTTATTATCGCAAACCCAACTGAAGTCTGTTTTTTTTGAAATTAATAGCTGAGCCATTTCTTTTGCATTTTTTCCTGCCCCCCATAATATTAATGGCCTCTCATAATTTCGATCAATATCCAAGAAATTATTAAGCTTGAGTTCAAAATATCTATTGTCCTTATAACAGTCCCAAGTTCTTGAAATGCGTTCTTGCCTATCTCGCCAATAATGCAGGATATTATCAATGCCGATTATTTTTAGTTTGCTTTTATATATTCGGAAGGTGAGATCATAATCTTCTGGGTAAATATTGGAATCAAAGCCTCCTATGTTAAGAAAGTCATCTTTATGCATTATCCATGAGTGTGATGGGATTACGCACTCTTTATAAACTTCTTGAGTATGTAGGCTGTGTTTGGCAATATGGTTTAACCATTTTTCATATCGACGAAAGCCAGCACCAACCTCTCCTTGATCTACAAAATGTTCTGTTCCTCCTGCAATGACGTGTCCCTTACCATGGTTTTTCCATTCTTTGACGAGTATTTCCAGCTTATTGGCAGGCATTTTATCATCTGAGTCCATACGGTTAATAAGTGATCCACTGATGTGCTTTTGTCCTTCTTGAAGTGCAGGGATTAGTTTTTGACCTGGGCTGTCAAATAGTTTTATTCTATTATCCTTATTAGAATATGCTTTTACAATTTCTCTAGCTCCATCTAAAGAATGATCATTTACCGCAATCAGCTCCCAATTTGGGTATGTCTGTTCTAAAATGGAGTTAAGACAAGCCTCAATATATGGCGCAGTATCTCTAAATGCCATTATAATTGAAACGACATCATTCATTAAACAAAACTATCTGAACTTTTTTGCAATTCCCAATAAGATTCTTTTATGAAGAGGGCCTTTTCTTCCTTTTTTGCTTCCTTTTCTAAAGCTGTCAAAAAAGAACTTTGTATAAACAAGTGCGTAGTCTGCACAGGCTCTATGTCCAAATTGCTTGCCCGCACTTCTTAAATAAAGATGTTTGGCGCCGTTCGCTTTCATTTTATCGTAGGCGACCAGAGAATTTTCATATTTAACTTCTTCGTCAGCCTCACAATAGCAAAACTGTATTGGTGCATTTGGTTTCCAATCATCAACACTGTTGTCAACCATTATTTTTTTAAACAAGTAATCAGGGTTGTTTTCATATTGATGATTTAATTCATCAATAATCATATTCTTTGGGATTGATGGGAGGGCTGCATTGATGTCTGCGTAAGAGTAATCCCCAGTGAATAGTTCTGGGATTATGGTGTCATAAGGATTCTTAAATATTTTATAAAAGCGTTCTTGAGGCCAAATATTGTAGGCAGCATTAGTGCCAATCAAAAGATAGGGTAGGTAGTGTGGCTGTGAATATTCCTGATACATGACCTCAGCTTGTGTAACTGCTAAGTCATAGGGGCCCGACATAGGTGAAGAAGCCTTAACAGGAAATTCATCACTATATTCTTTTTGAAGCTTTTTGTGAAGGGCTAAGCAGGCATGCCCGCCTTGTGAATAACCTGTTATGAATATTTCTTCATTCCGTTTATGTCCATGTTTTTTATTGAATTTATCAATGATTTTTAAAAAATCAATTCCAGCATCAGCTTCACTATCTGCATGACAGTAAAGATGAACTTTATCCCCATGCCCAAGACCAAAATAATCCGGCATTATAACACCGTAGCCATCCGTTGCAAAGATCATAGAAATAAGATTTTCGCCTCTTATACTATTTGAACGTTGTTTTCTAATTCGGGTACCATGATTATAAACCATTATAGGGAAGGCTTCTTCTGTAACTGGTGCAAAGTAAAGTCCAGAAGCTTTGATGGGCTCCCCATTAACCCAGTGACTTTGATAGATTATATCATATACGACTACGTCGTAATTGATTTCTAGTAGAGGTTTTGGTATTTTTCCCTTTGCCCAAATTCCCTCAAGTTTTTTTTGATCAAATGTGTCAATGATTTCATAACTCAAAACTTGAGCTATTGTCGTAGTTGTTATAAATATCATTAAAAGGGTAAGGGCATAGGTTCTCAGCTGCATGTTTTTATTTTTCCAACGTTTTAATTTTTAGAATTATTTTATTCTCCTGCGAAAAAGGAGAATAATAAATATACTAAGAATCAAAGAACATGCCAATAGCACCCATAAAAAGACATGAGAATTTATTGGTTTAGATAAAAACTCAGGACTAATTGCAGTGCTACTGATATTAAAATGTTTTTTTAATTGCTCATCAACATAATAAGGACGTTCCAAGCTCCATTTCTTCATTCTTTTAAGCTCATTTTTCCAATCACTTAAAGATGATGGGTGATGCCACCTTTTAGCATGTCTTGGGATTTCTAATTCTAGAGCTTTGTAAAAGCTATCAATGACCTGTTTAACTTTTGTTGGATGAAAGTGCGTGTTGACAACCTCTGCATAGCGTTCTAAAAAACGATTTTTAAATCCTTCATTTTTCATAAGTCGAAGAAAAAAGTTAGCGGCTATGGTATTCTTATTCTGATTGATAAACTCAAACATATCATAGCTTTGCTCTTGGAAGCAATTGTCTAAATCAACGAACAAAAAGCGCCATTTTCCAAGTTTGCCTTTTTTCCAAAACTCTACATTATTATTATTGACTAACCAATCCTTATTTCTGAAATAAGTCTCAGCGATAAAGTAATCAATGAAGCTAGTTGTATCTAAGCTTTTCGTGAATAAACGAAAATCTTCATTTTTACTAAGGTCTAATTCATTTAGTTGATTTGTTGTTTGACCAATAGCATGCCAATGCTCTAGATAAAAACTATCTGGATGCAAATTGTAATGATTTTGCAAGTAATAACCGTCCATTCGTTCTCTAAGAACTTGAATGCCCCAGTATTCACCATTTATGAAAACAAGTCCAGGCATATAATCCATAATATCTAGATTCAAGTCTCTACAAAGTTCTTGAACAATGATATCCGTAATGAGCATGTCTCTATGGGCAGAATACGGCGTTCGTAGTATAAGCCGTTTATGCTTTTTTATACCATTCTTAAAAAAGGGATATTTGAAATGCTTTTTGCCATATTCTTTATTAGCATACAATCGAAGTGATTTTTGAGGAGCTGAGCCCGATTTTAATCCATGAATTCTAATTCCCACATCTTGATGCCATACCTTCTTTTTATTTGAGATAAATTCTATATGACCTCGACGTTCCCATTTTTTTCCACTTTGGTGATAGTTGCCTGTCCAGACGGAATTGTTAGAGTCACAATGAATACCTGGTACATAAATGCCTGTATCATAGTCAAAAAGGGCTAGTGAATCAATATAGATAGAAAATATTGGGAGCGTATAGTTATCATGCCCAATAAAGTAGCTAGCCCTAACGACTTCACCGATTTTTTTATCTTCTTTGAAGCATTGAGCCGTTATAACTACGGCTTTGGGGTATTTATCCGGCCGTTCCCAAGCTATTTCATATACAATTTTTGAATTGACTTGAGATTTTTGATGAGAGCGACTAACATTTGGTTTTAGGGTAGTTGGGATAAGTCCTAGCCTATTATTTTTAGATAATTTTTTGGAAATAAGAATTGGGCCTTTATATAATGGACTGTTTTTGTGTGGCGAGCTACCATTTGTAGTGTAGCGTATTTCTAGATTGTCTTTTTGAATTATTTCTAATTCAAATGCTTGGTCGTAGAATCCACTTGTTTTAGATAGCCTTAAATCTTGTGATAGCAATAAGCTATACAATGTAGAGTATAGTATCAAAAATAGAATACGCATGCCCAAAGATAAGGAATGCCTTTATTTAAAATAAAAGTCATTTGGTATGATTCCTGCTCTGAATTGTGAAATTTCCTGAGCTGTTGCATCGTATCGATATATCATTCCCTTTTGAACATAATCTATAGCGTCTGACAAATAAATATCGCCATTTTCCGGGTCAATACCTAGACCGTATAGATTGCGTCCATTAGAGGAGATAAAAGGACTTGATGGTAAGTTGTTTGAGTTGACACTTATTCTATACATATCATTGTCTATAAAATAAAGTTGAGTTCTGTCAGGACTTATTTTTAATCGCTGTGGGTCATTCGCATTTGATGAAAAATTAAGTTTTTTTTCAATGCTATCTAAGCTAGGATTATAACAGTATAAGGCAGCTAGGTCTGTGTTTTCCTTTCCGCTACATAGAACCCATAAGCGCTCATACGCGTCTTCCTGCAGGCTATTACCACCATAGCATATATCTAAACTGTCTTCTATATTGTCATTTAGTGGGTTTATGATATATAGAAAGGGTCTATTTTTATTCGTGATATAAACCTTACCGTGCAAAAGATGCATTTGCTCACTCCACCCCGACAATGATATTTCTCCAATAACGCTATTTTCATTTAGATTTATGATGGATATTTTGTTCGCATAAAGATCACTAACATAGGCTTTGCTTTCACTTACTTTTAGAAAGTATCTAGGGGATTCAAGGCCTTCAATTTGATCAATTATTTTGAAAGTATTTCTATTTATTATGTGAACTCTTTGAGAGTTATTTATAACGGCGTATATTTTTTGGTCATCTAAAAATAAGGATTGACATACATCACCTAAGGGAACTTTATTAATGTTTTGAAAAATTTCTAGCGCAAGGCTATCATTACTTTTGTCATAAAGGCTAATACTTGCATTTCCAAATTGAAAATTACCTTCATTAGTAATAAGTACATTCGCTGCACTTGATAGTTGCACGCTAGAGCTTTGTAAAGGTGGTCCGTCTTTTTTACAGCCTAATAAAAGAAGGCTAATTAGAATAATAGCAGTGTTAAGTGAGAATGATATTGTGTGATTTAAATTCACGAAATTATAGACGGTTATTAATTGAACAATAGTTTAAATCTATATCTTTGCTCTGAGCACTGAATTTCTAAAATGTGAAATCCTTTTAAATGTTGTAAGCTCGCGTTTTTCCAAAGCAGATGCTTTTTGTCAATATTAAAATGCCCATTTAAATTAGACTCGATTATAGATCTTCCATTCAGGTCATATAAGTTTATTTTTTTGATTTGACCTATTGCCCCTATTATATTAATAGTCTCATCTTTTATTAAGCTGTTAGGGTACACTTTGAAATCATAGGAACTGAATTTGTTTAATTCGATGGTTGAGCTAAAGTCTTTTGAGCTATGAATGATACCAACTGCATCAAGATCAAACCCACCTGAGGCAAAAGGCGTAGGCCATGGGTCATTAATAATATTACCATACATGTCATAGCTGCGATAAATCTCTTGAATGCTACCGACCACATCAATAATTCTAATGTAGTGAATACTGTCAATATTGATATTAGCAGAATCAGCAAGTTCCTCTAGGTCAAATGGTGTGCCATATTGCCCTCTATATTTGCCGGCTAGATTGTTTATTAACTTTGTATCAAGGCTGTCAAAACTTCCTACTTGAGGTTGTGTAGGGGTATTAGAAGTTGAAGGGAATCTTACAAAATCGTTGCCATTAGTGCTTACTTCAACAAAGGCTAGTTCAAGAAAAAAGTTATCGAAGGCATTTTCAAAAACAGCAAAGTCCCAATCTTCTCCATTATAAAAATGATTGGAAAAATATAGTGTGGCGTCACCTCCATCTCCAAGACTTACAACTCCATTTTCACCGGCTGGTCCCAAAGCAGAACTATCTTTTCCTACAGTTGTAAAACCTAAACTGCTATCAGCAATATTCTGATATCCTCTATTTATTGTGCAGTTTGTTGCCCAGCTGCTAAAAACAGGACTGTCTTTATGAATAGCAGTCGTCCCATTTTCTCCAACGGCTGGAGCAAACTGGGAAAATAAAGTTTGATTGAACCAAATTAAGGCCAAAGCACAAAACAAGTGTTTGGCCTTAATTAAAGATTTACATTTAGTTCTTAATAAAACTTTTTGTTTCATATCCCTTGTTGGTTTCTAAATGTAAAGTATACAATCCCTTTGGCAGGTCATTTATATTGATTCTCTGATGCTTTAGAGGCTTTTCAATAAACTCAATTAGTTGTCCTTTTGAGTTGAATATGCGATAGGCTTCAATAGTATATTCTTCAGAATGTGTTAGTTGAACATAATCCGACGCTGGATTAGGAAATAGGCTTATATTATTTCTTGTAGTAATATCGTCTGTTTCAGTTAGCGCGCCTTTCATCATGAAGTTGTCGATACAAAAGAATGCAGGCGTATTCATTCCATAAGCCCCTACGTCAGATGATGAAAGCTCAAACTTTAAGCTATCTATCGCCCCCATAATGCCTAAGTGAACAAAGCTCCATTCATCTACAATATAATCTTGAGTGCTATCTGAAAATGTAAAGTCTGCTAACATGAAATCAATCGTGTCATTAACTGGGTTTCCATTGTACCATCCACTAATACTTAGTTTGAACCAATCAGGATCATTTCCAGTTAAACCGCCAAACTTTTTAGCAATATTATCTCCATCACGCATGCTATTGAAAGCATATGTGCCGTTACATACGTATATGCCTTCAACGCTTTGGCCAATAGCTATGCTATCTAAATGAATTATAGAGCCGTTTTGCCCCACTCCATAATTTCTAGTCCCATTGTATCCAGTAAGCGCTTTTACAGCGTACATATTTGAAAAACCACTAGTTGAGCTATCAGTCATATTGCTATAAGCCCAGCCACTGCTCCAATATCCACCCCAAGCAGTGTCGTAGTAATTAGGATAAATTGCAAAGTCTGAAGAAAAATTTGTTCCAAGAGGCGAAGAAGATCCATTCCAGTAAGACATGGTGGGTAGTGTCAAATCTTCAAAGTCTGAAACAGTATAAACTTGAGCCCCTAAAGGTATTGTTATTAGAAAGGCAATAAATAATAAATTTGATAAAAGTGTTTTCATTTCTAATGATTTAATTTGTTAAATAATGATTTAAATTGAACCTGTATGCCAAAGAAAAAATTAATTGGAGGCATAGGGTAGTTTTCTAATGTTTGGTAATCTAAATTAAAAATGTTGTTTACCTTAAAATGCCATGATATTACTGAGTGACTTAGGTTAATTGGATAGGATAAACGCAGATGGCATAAATTATATGGGCTTAGGTATTCGCTTGCATCTGTTGCAGTAAAACGATAGCCCATATATTCAGAATTAAAATTAATTATTAGTTTTTTATATTCTAGACTTAAATAAGCAGTACCAGAATATAAGGGGGTGTATATAAGTTGCTGACCAACTGATAAGTCATTTTCTGATTTTCCTTGTTCATTAGTGCTTAATGTATAGGCTGTTTGAATGCCACATTTGAAATTTAAGTCACCATAATCATATTTTATACTCGCATGATTGTTCCAGCCTCTACTCCAGACTTCCATAATATTTGTAGGACTCCAATATTTTCCATCAGGAAGCCACAGTATCCAGTCATATATTCGTCTATTAAAATAGCTTGTAGATATATTTAATGCAAATTGGTTCTTTTTCAAATTAAAGTCTAAACCACTTTCAATTCCATAGCCTTTTTCCGGCTTTATATTAGGGTTGCCCCCAGGTGCCCAATACCGATCATTCAAGCTTGGTAAGCGATAGATAGTATTGGCGGAAAAACGCCAATTAAGCTTATCGCTTAACTTATATTGAATTCCATTAGATATTGCTAAAGGCGCAGATTTAGAGTCAATAATACTTTGTCTTAGGCTAAGCGTATTAGTGAATGCCTTATGTTGTAGTTTGTGAGCAGCAAATAAAGTCCATTCGTTTTGGAATTTCTCCTCCTCAAAAGCACTAACATTTGCAATGTTTACTCTGCCTAATGCACCTATTTGAACTATTTGATTTAAAGTTAAGGTTCGTTTAAAGCTTTGTTCAAAAGTATACTGTTCAAAATGATTATCAGCACTTATATCAGCACTTGAGTCATTATATGCAATATTATCTGAGATAAAGGCTAGTCTAGATTGAGCACTCCATGAGTCTCCCCATTTTTTCCATAAGAGTTGGCTTTTGTGGCTTTCGTCAAATTGGTAAGCAGTTGAAGTGCTTTGAAGAAGATTGCCAGGTATTTCTCTCTTGTTTGAAAGATGCCAATAAGAAAATCGAATATTTTGGTTTTGGTCTGACTCATATACAATATCGCTTAAAATAGACTTTTGAGATATTGCCGCGTGCTGTAAAATATCTATGCTGTCAGCTCTCCAAGGATTAGGGTAAGGGAAATTATTTTCTTGCTTAACGTGGCTTACGTTTAAATTAAAATGCCATTTGTTTTTCTTCAAAGAAGTGCTAATGTGGGTATTATTTCTACCATAACTGCCAATACTCTTGCCAAGTTTTAAGTTCTGATTTAAATTGGAAGAGCCACTTTCTAAATGAACGCTGCCACCAACTGCACCAGTTCCCCAAAGGCTAGTACTTCCACCATATTGAATTTCAATATTTTCAAATGAATTAACGGCTATCAAGCTTAAGTCGCTTAGTCCATTTAAGGGGCTGTTAATTTGAAGTCCGTTCCATAAAATGGCAGTGTGTGCAGCACTGCCTCCTCGAAAGGATGTGGTTGCTACGCCACCATTGCCATAGCTTTTTATGAAAATTGCACTTTCAGCCTGTAATAACTCAGCTAAATTAGATTGGTAGTAGTCGTCAATTGTTTGGCTATCCAATTTAAAGGTGTAAAACCCATTTGAAAATCTCTGTAATCGATGTGAATTTATTTCTATAACGGGAATTTCTTTAAGAGTCAAACTGTCTTTTGTTTGAGCCTTAATAGTTTCATTTAGAAACAATAACGATAATATATAAAGCCAATGTTTATTCATGCCATGTTAATTTCAACAACGTGTACTTTTGGCATGAAAAGAAGGAAAGCCCCTTAATGGGGAGCGATCATTGTCTTGCTTTTTACCCGAAAGCGTTGAACAATACTATTAAGGCAGGTCTCCTGACTTGTATCAAAATTATTGCCTTCCCACCATTTGGCAGTGGCTATTAATAATTCCTTTAGATACTTACAGTTGCGGGACAGTCAATGAATTACACATTGTTCCCTTTTAATTTCTCGTGAAGAGAAAACCAGAATAGTTATTCAGTTTGTGAAAAGAACGAAGCACAAAGATAGAGGAATTATACAACTTTCTTTCGCTTTTTTAGTCCAAAGTGTTTCTTCTTAACAATAGGGTATATGGCAATCGAGAATAGTATTAGGCCAGCACCTAAATAAAAACCAGATGTCATTTCTTCGCCCATTAGAGCGCCAATAAGCATACCATAAACTGGTTCTAGATTAAATGAAAGTACAATAACAAAAGCACTTAGATACTTTACTAAGTAAACTTGTTCCCAAAAGGCCCAGCATGTACAGATAAGGGCTAGAATTAGTATACATATCCAATCATTGGCACTAAGCTCAAAAGCAAACATTTGATGTTCGCCTCTTAGCCACTGTATTATAGCTACAGTAAGAAATGCACCAAGAATTTCATAAAAAGTAATGCTAAGCATATCATCCTCTTTCTTGATATATTTTTTATTCAAGACAGTAAACCAAGCGCCCAAAAAGGCACTTGTTGTCGCAAATAAAATCCCTAAACTATAGCGAAATTCAAATTGAAAAATAATATATAAACCAACAATAACCATTAAACTTATAACGACTTCAGAAAGTAAGACTCTTCGCCCAAAGTGTAAGGGCTCCAAAATGCTGGTAAAAAGGCTGGCTGAAGCTAAGCAGCCTACACCGAGACTTATTGTTGAAATATCAATAGAATGAAAAAAGCAGATCCAATGCAGGCCAATAGTCATACCAATACTCAAATATATTAGTATGTTTTTTGTCGCAAGTTTAATTCGTCGTTTAAATAGAATTAATAAGGCAAATAGTCCTAACGATGCAAAAAGAGTTCTAAACCATACAAGTTGAAAAGCATCCACTACGATAATGTCACCTAATAGACCTGTAAAGGCCAAAACGGCAATTAAGAAATGTAGCCTTAAGAGTTCTTTTTTCATAATCGATGATTTTTATAAAGCCAATTCACTAAAATTTAATCTAGATATATCTATTTAGATTAGATGGTCGGCAAAAGTAGAACTTCTTAAGTACTTATGTGTTAACTCAATGTTAAATCCTTGTCAATAGCCAATTTCTTCAGACAGAGGTATTTTGCTTTTTGCAAAATATCCCGTACCAAAAGCAACCTCTTGCCCCTTCTCATTGTACATTACAGACTCAGCAATTATTAAGTTTTTTGAATCAAATCTTACATGACCGATTGCTGTTAACTTGCCTTTAGATACTGGTTTTGTAATATTGATGTTAAAGCTAGTGGTAAGTACAAAAAAATCTTTTTCTGTGCATTGGGCAGCAAAAAATGCGGCATCATCTAAAAGCTTAAAGTATGTTGACCCATGAATTGCACCAAGCGCATGAAAATATTTTTGATCTGCTTCTAATGTAATAGTACACTTTGATTCCTCAAAATTGCACTGAGTAGTATCATAAACATCCTTATTAACATTCGCATTTAGATACATTTTTTCAAGTCTTTGGTAATGGTTTTTAGTCATAGGGCTTTTTTCTTTACACACATAATTAGTCTTAAATTTAGTTAATATTTAAATTTAATATTTAAATGAATTTTGTGATTTTTTAAATCAATTTCATTTCATATATGATAAATGCTAATAAAATGTTTAATAATCTTCTTCCAAGAGATGGGATGGTATTTTATTTTGATCCAATTTTGACTGAAATAGAAAGTGGGAGACTGTTTGAAAACCTTATGAAGAATATTGAATGGAAACAGGATAAAATTAAAATGTTTGGAAAAGAAATAATAACAAAACGTAAAATAGGATGGTATGGATCAAGTCCATTTAAGTATAAATATTCTGGAACTGTTAAAATTGCATTGCCGTGGACAACTGATTTGGATTACATTAAGAAAAAAGTAGAAATAATATCCGGTGAAAGATTTAATTCATGTTTGCTTAATTATTATCAAGATGGAAGTGTTGGTATGGGTTGGCACTCTGATGATGAAAAAGAATTAATTCCAAATGGAACTATTGCATCAATAAGTTTAGGTAGTTCTCGACGATTTTTATTTAAACATAAAGTTTGTAATGATCGTATTGAATGTCTTCTTGAAAGTGGAAGTGTTTTATTAATGAAAGGTGAAGTTCAAAAATATTGGTCTCATTCTCTGCCAAAAATGTTAAATGTTAAAAAAAATAGGATTAATTTGACTTTCAGAAATATTAATGAAGCAATTATTTAGGCGTTTTGGGGTGTGAGTTGTCACAAAGAGATATTGATAGGGTTATCGAAATGGCTTGGGAGGATAGAACTCCTTTCGAGGCAATATTCTATCAATTTGGCTTGAGGGAAAAAGAGGTTATTCAATTGATGAGATCTGTTCTGAAATCTAGTAGTTTCAAGCGCTGGCGTAAGCGAGTAAATAGTGGCATCAGTAGTAAGCATTTTTATTTGAGAAATACAGCAATAAAACGTTTCAAGTGTTCTAGACAGAAAGGAATTTCTATGAACAAAATATCAAAACGATAATTAAATAAGGCTATGCTTAATGAGAGTTATCATTAGTTGTGATAACTCTTGAAAATAGAAATAAGTTCATTTTCTGGTATCATTCCGCCCGGATAGTCTTTCATTTTAATTAATACACTTTCAATTGATTCCGGTCTAAGACCTAAGCGAATTCCGGCTTTAAATATTAAGTTTTTTTCAGTCTTGTCAACTTCCATATCTATGTTAGCCAATAGAATTAATCTTTGGAGCTGAAGGATTCGTCCTATTTCTAATTTGGGTGGAGCATATTCCGCGTATTCTGAAAATAGCATATCTAATTGATCTTTTGAAACTGCTAAAGACTCTGCAATCATTGAGATAAATGAATATTCTTCTTCTTTGTTAGATTTATCAATTTTAGAGAGTTTAATTAATTCCGATAATATACTCAGTTTTTCAT
>CAJXBJ010000012.1 GCA_913050195.1 uncultured Saprospirales bacterium | reverse complement strand
CATCACTTATTTGCGCATATTTGTCATGTCCATTATGTGGATCTTTCAAAAATTGTATCTAAAACAGCAGAAGAGTTTGGGCATATTTATAATAATAATAAAACCTTTAGCTCCGCTATAGCATCGCATGCTCGCTTTATTAACAGGCTAGGGAAGGGCTTGGATTTAGAAGAAAAAAAGGCGCTTAATACACAGTTAGCCTAATCATATTCATCTAGTTGATCTCGTAATCTACGGAGCTCTAATTCATAAGTGCTTTTTGTAATTGGTCTGTCATTTTTACGATATACAACACGACCACTACTGTCCATTTTCTTAACATAGATATCATCTTGCTGTCTTGAAAGAACTACTGTTTTTTGAACTTTATAATTACCCTCTTGGTAGGTGTTTGTTTTGACCTCTAGAGGTTTTGATGCTGCTTGCCTTTGGGCCTCTAAACGCAGTTCTTGTTTCTTTCGATTTTCCTCCCTTAATTTTTGGGCTGCAACTTGAGCTTCCTTTTCCTTTCTTTCTTTTTCAAGCCTTTCCTTTTTTAGCTTTTCAAGCTTTAGCTTAGCTTGAAGTTTAGCCTCATCGGTGGCTTTTTTAGCTTTTAGCTTTTTAACGATTAAGGCCTCATCTATCTTTTTAAGCTCTAGTTCATACTTGCCTAATTCTAATTCATACTTATCTATATCCAATTGCAACTGTGTTAGGCTAGGTGTTTGTATTTCCTTAGAAATACTTTGATAAGGCTTAACTCTTTTTAACTCTTTTTCAGCTTTTATCCGCTCTAAGCGTTTTTGAATCATTGACTCATTTAATTTTGATTCCTCTAGCAAAGATTTAGCATAGCGGTATTTGTTTCTTAAAATTGCCTGGGTATTTCTTGCAATTTCATATTCCTTAATCACTAATGAACCTCCAGATAGATTCTTTTTTTGATTAGCAAGCTGTCCTTCTATAGTTTTTAATTTGGTGCTCTTTTGTTTATAGCTAGATTGATTTGAGTTTTCTGATTTTATTTTGTCCTGTATTTCTTTTTCTTCGTTAACTACTATATCCAAGCTTGCTTCTAAGGCTATAATCTGCTCATTACGCTTTCTTGTAGCCTCAGATTTAATATTTAGTTCATATTGGGCTATTTGACTCTCCTTCTCACCAATTTCATTTTCTTTTTGGGCAATTAAAGCTTTTAAATCATTGTACTTTCTTTTGCTGTCATCTAGTTTTAACTTTTTTCTATCCTTTTCATTTTTTAAGCTAGCATTTATAGTGGCATCATTAATATTTGTGCTATTTGTTTTTATACTTTCTTCTAAAATGTTGATTTTCTGATTAAAATAGTTGTTCTCTAATTCTCTTCCTATTGTTAATGTCTGTATACGTTCTAAGAACTGATCATTTCTAAGCTTTTTTAATTCAAGCTGCAATATCTCATATTCGCTGTAAATCTTTTTGTCTGTATTTTCATTGCTCAACTGTGTTTCAAATAATTTTATTTGATTACTGTAGCCTTGACCTTTTCTTAAACCACTTTCTTCTTTGCTCTCTAATGATTGGATTTTCTTCTTGTTATCTTCAACCTTTTGAGCATATTCTAGTTTTTCGGTTTTTAGCTTACTAATGTTTAGATTGTTATACGTATCAGTACTGCTTTCTATTTGGTTTTTATCCACCTGTGCTACATTAGCTTTAAATTGTTCACTTTCTGTGCGATAAGTTTCTTTAATGCCAGCTAGCTGATCCTTAAGCTCTGTCTGTTTTAATTTAAAGATTTCAAGTTTGGATTTTAGCTTATCTACTTCATCCAAAAGTGTGTTGCTTTCTTTAATTTTTTTAGCTGCCATATTTGGATTAATTTCTGCTTGAGCTAGACACAAATCAGAGCTGTTTTTGGCTTTTTCGATTTCTTTTAGGACTAATTTGTACTCAATAGTATTTAGTTTTATTTTCTGTTGATGAGATCGATACTCGTTCAATAGTTCGTCTAACTTTGCAGAATGTTTTTCGGCTTTTGTTCCACCTAGTTGCTTTTCTTTATGCTCTTGTATGCTTATTGTATACTTATCTATCTTTTCTCTAATTACTTGGGCATTCTTATTCAGTAAAGCAATTTCTCCTTGAATTTTCTCCCCTAAATCATTAAATGCAATAGCCTCTTGCTTTAAAGCATTCAGACGTTGATCATTGGCTTTTTGCTTTTGGTTCTCTAACTCTAAACGTTTCTTTTCAGCCTCTTCTTCAGCCAAATTTGCTAAATTGTCTTCTTCAGCTTTTATACTTTCAGCTATAGCGTCCTTTAGTTTAGATGATTCAGTACGTTTTTGTCTAAGCTGTTTTTTAATATTCTCCTTTTGATCTTCATATTTCGATACATCTGTCTTATGCTTACTAAGTTGACTTTCATATTTAACTATCTGTTCTTGTAAAAGCTCTTTTTCTGAATTACTTTCTGAAAATTCTATGCTAATTTCACTTTGCTCTATTTTATTGTCACTTAACTTTTGCTTCTGATCGCTTATGTTTTGATTGAATCTAGCAATATCATAACCAAGGGTTAAAGATTTAACTTCCTCACGATTGATCTCAGCTTTTAATTCTAGTAATTCAATACCTGATTTAGATTGAAGCTTATTTCGTAAATCTTGGATTTTATCATCAATAGGTATTTGACGATCGACAATGGATAGTTTATCTTCTTTAAGCTGATCTATTTTATTCTGAATTTTATTTTGCTCTATTGCTAAATCTGCCACTTCAGATTTGAAGGCTATTTCTTTGGCTTCTTGCTCTTTTCTTAGGGCTTTAGCTTCAGAAAGCTCTTTTTGTCTCGCTTCTAATGCTAAATCAGCTTGCTGTTTTTCATATTTATTAACGGCTTTTGAACTTTGATCAACAACCTTATTTTTTTCCTCTATTTTATTTTCATAGTTACTTAATGCTATTTCAGCACTTTCAATCTCTCTATTTATGTTTTTTAGCCTGGCTTTATTCTCACTAAGCGCTTGTTCATAACTATCATCTCCCGCGCTTTTATACAATTGAAGCTGTTCTTTTTCAGCAAAAAGAAGCTCCTGTTCTTTATTTAATCGAAACAGCATATTACTAGTATAGTCTCTTTCTGCTGAAAGTCTTTTGAGATCCATACTATGATATTTATAAGCGTAGTTTGGATCATTTTCACCACGCATTCTATTGTACTCTTTCTCTAATTGTTTAGCGGATCGTTTATATTCCTCTAAATTTTTCTTTTTTGATTTTTCCTCAGCCTCAATACTAGCTAGCTCATTTGTAAGGTTGCTGATTTCAGCCTTCTTTATTTGGATGTTTTCCCGCACTTTACTTGCATCTTGCTCGGCTAATGCATTGTTTTTTTCTTTACTCGATGCGATACGTTCTTGTGTATCTAATTTATCTAGCTCAAGTTTAGCTTGTTCTTGTTTAATGACTTTAATGTCCCCCTTTAATTTTTGACTCAATTCGGCAAAATCCTTATCCTCAATTTGTCGTCCCCTTGGGGTTTTTCCAAGCTGATTGTCAAGCTTTATAAGCTCTTCCTCAGTTTTATAGGCAAGCTCTTCTTTCTTAATAAGCGCTAATTGTTTTTCCTTAATGAGTACATCATTTCTAGATTTAGCCTCTTTTAAACTAATTAAGTCCATTTCAGCTTCTTCTTTTTGACTACCGCTTAAAACACTTATGCTATAGGCTTTTGTCTTAATTTTTTTGTTCAGTTCAGCTTGTGTTTTTTCTACTTTTAATTGTTTTTCTTTAATACGATTTATTTCCTCTAATTGCGCATTAAGCTCATTTTTTAGGCTAATGCTTTCCTTAGTCAGGTTTTCTTCATATTCACGCTCTCGTTCAGCTTCAGCTCTATCTAAGGCTTTTTGCTCTTCAATGATATTTTGCTCTAGTTGTTCAGTAGCAGCTCTTTCCTCAGATAATTGTAAGGCTATCTCTGCTTGTTGTTGCTCTAAAGCAATTAGTGCTTCTTCTTCTTGATATTCTTCAATAACATCAGTGATTAAGCTTTTAACTTCCTCTCTTTCTTCAATCATGGACCATTCAAAAGCCCCTGGTTCAAAATCATAGATATTTGGATTATACTTAATGCGAACATAGGGCTTGCTTAGCTGTTGTTCAGAATTAATCCCATCCATTAATTTTACATTAAAGCTATAGCTTGGCCAAACATCTAATAAGTTTTCATCTGGAATATTAGTATTGAAGCTAATGGTTCTTGAGGATTGACCAGGGTAGGATACACGAATAATGTATTCACTATTGATATTTAATTTGAAGGTTGAACGACCTTTCTTATAGGTTGTAATCATTGCTGTAGGCTCATCTTTTTTATAGAATTGAACCTTGGCATTTTCTAGACCTGATCGCCCTTTTTTTACGGTTATAGAAAACCGAATGTATTTAACACGACTTTTTCGAATAGAATCTGTCTGGTTTTCTTCATAATTTGGGTCATTTTCAGAAAATCCACCTTCCTCAACTTGCCCAAAGCCCAAAGATGAAAAACAAATTAATGCAACAGAAAGTAAAAACCTATATTTTCTAATCAAGTACAAAATGAATAGTCTACATTTTTTGACCCCTAAAAGTAAGGGTATTATTTGAGATATACATATCAGAAGAAAACCTTCTTTATAAAAAAAACGTACTTTAAGCGGAATTATTGGAAGTTATGATTCGTTTTTTCAAAAGAGAGCAGCGTAGGATAGTTGAGCTAGATAGCTTGGAAAAGGGGTGTTGGGTAAATATCTCACCTCCATTTAATCAGGATAATTTGAAAAAACTATCTACTGAGCAAAATATACCTTTTGATTATCTTATTGACTCTTTGGATATTGATGAACGTGCTAGATATGAGATGGAAGAGGAGAATCATCTAGTAGTCATTAAAACACCAATTCTCAATGAAAACAACATGAATAATGAGGCTTTTTATCTCTCTATTCCTGTAGGCGTTGTGATAACGCCAGACCATATTTTTACAGTATCTGCTTATGACACACAGGTCATTGATGATATGATAAACAATAAGATTAGACGACTAGATCCTGCCAATAAAAATGTATTTGTACTTAAGCTTTTTGAGCGTAATGTTTACTATTTCTTACAATATTTGAATGAACTTAATAACAAACGAAGCCTATTTGAGAAACGTATGATTAAGTCTTTGGAAAATGAGAAGCTAGTTCGTTTAATGAATATTGAAAAGAGTTTAGTTTACTTTGTTACTGCATTGCGTACCAATGAAATGTTGATGATGAAGCTAAATCGAACGAATGCACTATTGTTCAATGAAGAAGAGCTAGATTTATTAGAAGATATTATTGTAGATAATTCTCAGGCAGTGGAAATGGCAAATATTTATACAAATATTTTGAGCACTACAATGGATACATTTGCTTCAATAATCTCAAATAATCTTAATACGGTCATGCGCAGATTGACCACGGTTACCTTAATATTGATGGTGCCAACTTTGGTAGCAAGTATGTATGGAATGAATATAAGCTTGCCATTTGAGAAAGATCCTTTGGCCTTTCTTTACATTGTGTTAATCTCACTTTTGGCTATTGGTTTAACAAGCTGGTATTTTCTAAAGCAAAAATGGTTATAAATCAAAAGTGTAAGTGCCTTCTCCAACAGAGTGTTTCTTACATAATGCTTTAAATTCCTTTGCACTCAGGCCGTCTTTAGCTGGTAACATAGCATCTAATGCTATTAGCCTTATACTTACGCTTACTTTTTCATTTTCACTTTTCTTGCAATATGGGAAATAGGTTTCTTTACCTATACTTGTTTTACCAAATTTAACCTTATTTCCAAAAGGACTATGCTTTCTTAATCCTGCAGGAATTCTAAATTGTTTCCCAGGAATATTATAAGCAATCATATGAATCTTTTTACCGCCTTTATCTATACTTTCTACCATCATTCCATAAGAAATCACATTTGATAATTTGTGTTTCCAGTTTATTGGCGGACTTACAGCTTTCTTGCCACAACTAAAATGAGTTAAATCGTTAGCAGGTGTAATTGTAATACTTTGCGCTTGCATACTTAAAGTGCAAAGTACTAGGGAAAAAAATGTCAATAATTTCATGTTGTTAATATAGTATTATTTTAATAAATGGCCGTTATAGTTCAAATAGCCATTTGCAAATTCTATTCCACTCATTACTTTCTTGCCTTCAATTTGAAGTTGGGACACTTGTATGCATTGTTCTTTACATCCAATATAGATTTTCCCAGATTCTAAGCGTAATTCACCGATTTGTAAATCACTACGTTTTGTGGCCTTTCCTATCTTTATTCTAAGCGTTTTGTTGTTAATTTTCGTCCATGCCGTTGGATAAGGATTCAACCCTCTAATAAATTGATCAATATGAATAGCGGGCATATTCCAGTTAATACGGCAATCATCTTTAAAGATTTTTGGTGCCTTTTTTTCTTTACCACTTAATTGTTGAGGGATTCCATCAATGTTATTGTTTTTTACATGATTTAAGGTTTCAATTAAGGCTTCAGCACCAATTAACATTAGCTTATCATGCAGGCTGCCTGCAGTCTCATCAGAATTAATTTTACAGCTTTTTTGTACGATAATGTCTCCAGTGTCAATTTCATGTTTTAGAAAAAAAGTACTTACTCCACTTTCTTTTTCACCATTTATGATCGCCCAATTTATTGGGGCAGCTCCTCTGTAGTTTGGTAGAAGAGAGGCATGTAGATTAATACTGCCCTTAGGTGGCATATTCCATACAACTTCCGGCAGCATTCTAAATGCAACAACTACTTGAAGGTCTGCCTTAAGATCAGCAAGATTACTTATGAATTTAGGATCCTTGAGATTGGTAGGCTGCAATATATTCATGCTATGCTCTAAAGCATATTGTTTAACTTCTGATTGTTTTATATTAAGACCTCTTCCGGAGGCTCTATCAGGGGCTGTAATTACACCAACGATTTCAAAGCCTGCTTCATGTATAGCCTTTAGACTTTCAACTGCAAATCCCGGTGTTCCCATAAATACAATCTTCATGGTTTGTTAGTTTTATCTGGATAACATAAGTACTTGGCTCGAACTTTTTGAAATAATTCTAAATCTTCTTTCCAGCTCGAACGAATCTCTTCAGCATTGAGACCTTCCTTAATTTGAGATTTCAACTTGCTTGTTCCAGCCAAGAGATTGAAAAAGCTATTAAAAAATTCTTCTTTTGGCTCATAAAGCCTGTAAGCTTCGATTAACCAATCAATATTTAATTGGTTCATTGGGGTAGAGAATGCTTTTAAATCTACACCAAAACACTGCTTTTTATTATGTTTTGGATGTTTCGCGCCTTCTCTTGGAATCGGTGTGAAACTATAATCCATATTGAAGGACGGGTGCCCATAAATTGTGAATGGATCTTCAGTACCTCTTCCAACACTAATATCAGTGCCTTCAAAAAAGCAAAGTGATGGATAAAGGGCGATGGCTTGGTCACTTTTTAAGTTTGGCGACGGTGCAATACTTAGGCTATAAGGCTTATTCCTATTATAATTCGCACATTTAATAATTTTAGGGTTACACTGTGCACTATCTTTTAACCAGTACTCTCCATCAATCATTTTAGCATACTCGCCAATAGTCATTCCATGAACTACAGGTACTGAGTGCATTCCAACAAAAGATTTGTGTTTTGCTTCTAAAATGGGGCCATCTACATAATGGCCATTTGGATTAGGTCTATCTAATACTATTAATTGAATATTATTTTCTGCACATGATTCCATTATGTAATGTAGTGTAGAAATATAGGTGTAAAAGCGAACACCTACATCCTGTAAATCAAACAATATACAATCAATGTTTTCTAAATCTTTTGGTTTAGGTTTTTTGTTGGATCCGTAAAGTGATTTAATAGTAATACCAGTGAGCTCATCCTTACTATCTTGAATCTTTTCTCCAGCATCTGCTTTGCCCCTAAATCCATGCTCGGGCGCAAATATTTTTTCAATATGTATTCCTAATTTAATAAGACTATCTACTAGATGCATCTTTTTTAAGATTGAGCTTTGATTTACAACCAAGGCTATCTTTTTGTTTTTTAAATAAGGTAGGTAGAGTGATGTGCGCTCAATTCCAAGTTCTAATCTCTTTTCAGTAATACTTTGTTCTTTATCAGATATAGGTGTATCTGCAACTGAGCTTGATGAAGGGCTACAATTTAACAGGCATAGTATCCAAAGAAATGCTGGAATAAATTTCATATATTCAAGCTGAAAATCGAACATCTAAAATAAGGATTATTTGGAACTATTTATTGCAAAAAGGTTAGCTCAAAATAACACCGGCTCTTTTTCAAGTGCTATAATTAAAATCGCCATAATGGCTGTTGGTCTAAGTATCTGTATTCTTATACTAACCGCGTCTATAGTTGAGGGCTTTCAGTTGCAAATTACAGAGAAAATATTTGGTTACTGGGGACATATTCAGGTTCTTCATTTAACAGCAGATCAGGCAATGGAAAATGTGCCGATATATAATGATCCTGAGCTTATTGACGCTATACGCGAAGAGAATGGCGTTAAGCATGCTCATGTTTTTGCAAATAAAGCGGGTATACTTAAGACAGCTGATAATATTGAGGGCGTAGTTCTTCGAGGAGTATCAACGGATTATAATTGGTCATTTTTTGAGGAGCATATGATAGAGGGAAGTGTATTAAATCTTTCTGATAGTCTTGGTCATAGGGAAATACTTATTTCAAATTCACTAGCTAAACGTCTGAAGCTTAAAGTTGATGACAACATTATAGTGTTCTTTGCAAAAGATAAGTCCGTAAATACCTTGTATAGGAAGTTAAAAGTAAAGGGGATATATCACACAGGCTTAGAAGAATATGACCGTTTATTTTGCTATGTGGATATTCGCCATATACAGAAGCTAAATGGGTGGGCTGACAATCAGATTAGTGGTGTTGAGATTTTTGTAGATGAAGTTAATCAGCTAGACTCTGCTGTTGTTCGAATAGAAAACACTTTGCCATATATGTATAGAGCTCAAAGTTTGAAGGATGTTTTTCCAAATATATTTGATTGGGTTAACCTAACCGTAACAAATAAATACATCGTTATTATTTTAGTCACCTTAGTAGCTGCTTTCAATATGATAACGGTATTGTTGATTTTGATTCTTGAGCGCACTAAAATGGTGGGCATACTTAAAACGATGGGAGCTATGGATTGGAATGTACAGAAGATCTTTTTATATCATGCTATACTTATTACATTAGTAGGTGTTTTATTAGGTAATATTCTAGGTATTGGCATTAGCTATTTACAAAGTACTTATGGTATCATAAGCTTGCCAGAGGAAAGCTATTACTTAAGTGCTGTCCCTGTTCACTTGAACTGGTGGAATGTATTTTGGATAAACATAGGCGCAATTATTACCATTAACTTAATTTTAGTCATACCTAGTGTGCTTGTGAAAAAAATAAGTCCAATTAAAGCTATTCGTTTTAACTAGTTCTTAAAGAATTTGCCATCATAAATGGTAATGTTGCCAATTTTTATTTGATAAAAGTACATTGCTTTGCTGAGGTTTGTAATAGATATCTTCTGTACACTATTGTTGTTATTTAATATCGCATTTGAGATTAAGCGACCTTGCAAGTCATAAATGTATATTTGGTTAATAGAGTTATTTGTAATCGTATTCTTAAAGTATAAGTAATCAGAGCTAAGTGGATTAAGTAGCCGAAAACTAGAGCTTTGATTTTCAATAATATTTTGCGGTATAACAGTAATGGTCTTGCAAATTGTATCAGAGCAAAAACCAAGCGGATCACTTAATATCAAGCATACGTTGTAATTACCCGGACTAAATTGGTGACTTGGGTTCTTATTTGTGCTGGAGTTACCATCTCCAAAATCCCAATAGTAATCTATGCCACCAAATGAATTATTACTAAAGTCAATCGTAAGCCCATCTGATTGTGCTTGCCATGTAAACGCAGCTTCACAGTCTAACACCTCTACAGTATCACAAAAAATATCCGCACAAACTGAAGTTCCATTTGTGACACTTAGGCATACAGGATATATGCCTGGACTCTGATAATTATGGTTAGGATTAAAATCAGCTGATGTATTGCCATCTCCAAAGGACCAGTAACATTGCATATATGGTCCAGTAGAATTATTAATAAATTGGATGTTACCACCACTTTGAGTATTACTAAAAGCAGCAGTACATGTTGAGTTTGTAATTCCTGATACAATAACGGTATCGCAGTGTGAGCTTCCACATTGCCCTACGGTGTCTAAAACATTTAAACATACTACATATGCACCACTGAACACATAAGAATGAAAAGGTGAGTGGTCCACTGATGTTTGCAGGTCTCCAAAATCCCAAATTGTCTCCGTATATCCACCACTACTTGTATTATTAAACCATACAGAATTACCAGCTATAATTGGCGTCCAGTTAGCAACACAATTGCCTATACTTTGCGTTCCAATTGCTGATATATTCTGTATTGATGTATCTGCACATGCAGTGGAAACGTCATATATTGTAAGTGTAACATTATAACCACCGCTTACAAAATAGGTGTGTTGTGGATTTTCGTCTGTGGAAACAAAGCCATCACCAAAGTCCCAAAAGTAATCCGCCCCGCCCATAGAGGTATTTATAAAGGTATATAGATTGTTTGCATCTACAGTATAGGTAAAGCTAGCAGCACATTGAGCAGAACTAGTAAGACTAATTAAAAGAAATAGAAATGTAGAAATTAAGGACTTCATGCAATTATTTTATTTGTATCAAGATACGAATAAGCTTTTATTTCTAAATTAGTATTCACTAAACAACTTAGACCTTGGCCTTTGAATTTCACAAAAACAAATCTCGATACTTTGAAATACAATATCTCACGACAAAGGAGTATATCATTCCATTTATAGAAAAACATTTGACTATAAAAAAGGACATGAAAGTTCTTGAAATTGGTTGTGGAGAAGCGGGTGTTTTAAAGGCCTTTTTAGAAAGAGGGGCTCAATGTATGGGTATAGAGTTAAGTGAGAAAAGGGTGGCTTTGGCTGCCAATTTTATGAAAGATGCTGTTAATAATGGAAGCTTGGAATTAATTTCACGTGATATTTATGATATAAATCCAGAGGTTGATTTAAAATACAAGTTTGACCTAATCATTCTCAAAGATGTCATTGAGCATATATATAATCAGGATAAATTTATTCCACGTTTAAAAGCCTTTTTAAACCCTGGTGGGCAGATTTTCTTTTCTTTTCCACCGTGGTATATGCCTTTTGGAGGCCATCAACAAACAAGCAAGAATAAATTACTTTCTAAGATTCCTTATTATCATTTACTCCCGAAATTCATTTACCTAAATATATTGAGGATGGGAGGAGATGCTCCAGCTAAAATAAAGGACTTTGATGATATTAAGAATACAGCTATTTCTATAGAGCGCTTTGAGCGTATTGTTAGAGAAAGCGGTTTTAATATTCTCAATAGAATATACTATCTATTTAATCCAATATATAAATATAAATTTGGACTTAAACCGCGAAAGCAAATGGCTTTATTAGAATCAATTCCCTTCGTGCGTAATTTTTTCACAACGGCAATGTATTATTTGATTCGTTAGATAGGTGCAAAAAAAAAGAGCTCAAAGAGCTCTTCTTTCTTAACTTTTAACAAAAGTATTTATTTAACGGCTTTTACAATTTCTTTAAAAGCTTCAGGATTATTCATAGCCATGTCAGCTAATACCTTTCTATTTAAATCAATACCTTTTTGACTCAAAGCGTTCATAAATCTTGAATAAGATAAGCCTTCTGCTCTAACCGCCGCATTAATTCGGGCAATCCAAAGTCTTCTAAAGACTCTTTTTTTATTTCTACGGTCTCTGTAAGCATAGCTTAGACCCTTTTCAACAGCATTCTTAGCAACTGTATATACATTCTTTCTTCTTCCAAAGTATCCCTTGGCTTGTTTTAAGATTTTCTTTCTTCTGGCTCTTGACGCAACTGCATTTACTGATCTAGGCATTTGTCCTCAATTTATGTTTATACTAAATTGAACATTTTCTTAATGTTCCGTTCATCACTCTTGTGTACTAAAGTCTTACCAGTCAATCGTTTCTTCCTAACTTTTGACTTCTTAGTTAAAATATGATTTTTGAATGCTTTCTTACGTGCAATCTTACCACTTCCAGTGAGTTTGAATCTTTTCTTAACGCTTGATTTTGTTTTTAACTTAGGCATAGTACCTTTTTTAGGATTGCAAAGATAGGCAATCTTCCTTTAATAAGAAGAATATATTAGTTACTTTTTTTGAGTTTTTAAAGGAGCTAAGAACATATTTATTCTACGACCATCCATTTTAGGCTCTTGTTCTACTTTACAAAGCTCTTCTAAGCGTTCAATGAACTTCTCCATTAATTGGAAGCCTTTGTCTTTAAAAACAATGGCTCGACCTTTAAATTGAACATATACTTTAAGCTTAGCACCTTCTTTTAAAAAGTTCTCTGCATGTTTAGCCTTAAATTCAAAATCATGATCATCAGTGTGTGGGGTGAAACGAATTTCTTTGACTACTGTTTTTTGTGCTTTGGCTTTGATTTCCTTTTCCTTTTTCTTTTTGTCATAAAGGAATTTCTGATAATCTATGACTTTGCAAACAGGAGGATCTGCTTTGGATGCAATTTCAACTAAATCTAAACCTTGTTCTTTGGCCATTTCTAGAGCTCTGTCAATTGTATATACACCTGGTGTAATGCCTTCGCCTACGACGCGAACCGTTGGTGCTGAGATAAAATTATTTATGTTGTGTTCAGGCCCTCTTCTTCTAAAAGGTTGTCTGGCTTTTCTTCGTTTTATCGCCATTAATTAATGTTTTGATTTAGTTTGTTGTTATAAAATGTAATAAATTCTTCCATTGAAAATGTACCTTGATCTCCTTTGCCTTGAAGACGAACAGATAGTTTTTGCTGATCAGATTCTTTTTCACCTATTATAATCATAATAGGCACCTTATTGATTTCAGCATCACGTATTTTACGTCCAATTTTTTCTGTTCTTTGATCTATAGAGCAACGAATATCGCAATTATTCAAAGAATTTAAAATCTTTTTAGAGTAATCCATGAATTTATCGCTAATCGGAAGTATGCGAATTTGCTCAGGAACTAGCCAAAGTGGTAGCTTACCAGCACAATGTTCCAATAAAATAGCAATAAAGCGTTCCATAGAACCAAATGGTGCTCTATGAATCATAACTGGTCGTTGAGCTTCATTATTAGCATCAATAAACTCTAGCTCAAAACGCTCTGGTAAATTATAATCAAGTTGTATTGTTCCTAACTGCCATGAACGACCTAAAGCATCTTTAACCATAAAGTCCAGTTTAGGTCCATAAAAGGCGGCCTCCCCAAATTCTATCTGACTTTGTAATCCTTTTTCTTCAGCGGCTTCTGCAATAGCCTTTTCAGCTTTATCCCATATAGCAGGATCGCCTATATATTTTTCAGGATTTTCAGGATCTCTAAATGATAGCTGTACCATTACTTCCTCAAAGCCAAGCTTTTTAAAGACCAATTGTACAAGCTCAATAACATTAATAAATTCTTCCTTTACCTGATCTTCACTGCAGAAAATATGAGCATCATCTTGTGTAAAGCCTCTGACTCGAGTTAATCCATTTAGCTCACCACTTTGTTCATAACGATATACTGTACCAAATTCAGCTACTCTATAGGGTAAATCCCTATATGACTTTGGCGCATGTTTAAAGATTTCACAGTGATGAGGACAATTCATAGGTTTAAGAAAATACTCTTCACCAGGGTTCGGAGTCTTTATTGATTGAAAAGAGTCTTCACCATATTTATCATAGTGCCCTGAAGTTTTATATAAATCAATTTTACCAATATGAGGGGTGATTACACTATGATAACCTCTTTTAAGTTGCTCCTCTTTTAAAAAGTTTTCAAGATTTGTTCTTACAATGGTTCCATTAGGTAACCAAATAGGGAGCCCCGAGCCAACATTTTGGCTAAACATAAAAATCCCTAGCTCCTTACCGAGCTTTCTATGGTCTCTCTTTTTAGCTTCTTCAAGCATTACTAGGTATTCATCCAAAGCTTCTTGCTTCGGAAAGCTAATTCCATAGATTCTAGTAAGCTGCTTGTTTTTCTCATCGCCTCTCCAATAAGCACCTGCTAGGCTCAATAGCTTAATGGCTTTTATATGCTTGGTGCTAGGGATGTGTGGACCACGGCACAGGTCTGTGAAGCTTCCTTGTTTATAAAAGGTGATTTCACCATCTTCAAGCCCTTCAATAAGCTCAAGCTTATAAGGGTCATTTTTTTCTTTGAAATATTTGATAGCATCTTGCTTACTAACCTCAGTTCTTTCAAAAGAAGCATTTGCCTTAACAAGCTGTTTCATTTTTTTCTCAATCTTATCAAGATCGGCTTCTGTAAGCTTTCGGTCGCCCAAATCAATATCATAGTAAAAACCATTATCTATTGCAGGTCCTATACCAAATTTTGTATCAGGATAAATAGCTTCAATAGCCTCCGCCATCAAGTGCGCAGATGAATGCCAAAAAGTAGACTTGCCCTCATCATCATCCCATGCATGAAAGACAAGATCAGCATCTTCGTTAATAGGACGATTAAGGTCGTGTTCAGCTCCATTAATGGTTGAAATAAGAATTCGCTTTGCTAACCCATGGCTAATGCTTTTTGCAACATCCATTGGCGTTGTGCCGTTTTCAAACTCTTTACAATTCCCATCTGGGAAAGTGATCTTAATCATAGGCTTCCATTTATTCTTTGAACGGCCTCATTTGCGAGAATATGTTCAGGGTCAAAATTAAGGCTTTGTTTATAATCTTTTAGTGCCTCTTTCAATTTATTCGCTTTTTCAAAACAAAGCCCTCTATTATAATAGGCATCCGTATAATAAGGTGCAATTTTAATGGCCATTGTAAACATGCGCTGAGCTGTACTTAAGGAATCTTGTTTAAGGTATAAAAAACCTAGATTGAAATAAGCCTTTTCATATTGCGGATTAGACGTAATAATATCTCTATATATCTTTTTAGCCTCAGCATATTTATTCACTCTTTGGTAGAACATAGCTTTTCCATAAATTGGATTTAAGGCCATGGGTTCAATTCTAATGGCATTATCGTAATAAGAAAGAGCAAGTGGATCTTTTAACCCGCTGTAAAGAAGTGCTAATTGCATATGCGCTTTATACAAATCCGGATTTTGTTCTAAACAGGTTTGAAAGCTAGAAATAGCCTTAGTCGTATCATTTAAGCCTTTAAATGCATAAGCCTTTAAAAAGTAGGCCTCAGCATTATGTATATCTTGTTTGAGAATATTGTTTGAAAAGCCAATGGCTTCTTTATTTTTATTTAAATAGAGACAAATTTGAGCCATCATTTTATTAAGAACTATATCTTCCTTATTTTCTGCGTAGCAGTGCTCCAAGTCAGCCAAGGCTGGCTTATATTTCTTAGACTGATAATATAGCTTCGCACGTTGATAATAGCAGTCAGTATTATTTGAATCTATATCAATACACGCATTAAGGTCATTTAAGCTTTCAACATTAAGTCCTTGCTCTAAATAGTAGATACCTCGATTTAAGTAAGCTTTTGCATCATTGCCAGATTCAATAGCTTCATTTAACTTCTGTAATTCAGCATTGACAGGTATTGCTGGTTTTTTTGTCTCTGAACAGGCAACAAAAAAACAGATAATAGCCACACCGAATAATATTCTCATATCTTTTTCTTTTTATGTAATAAATCCTGATTGACCAATAGAGCAACATTAAAAAAGAAAAAGACCCCAATTTTTAATGCTTCAACCAAATCACTAAGCATTAATTGGACATATATTATAAGCATTGAAGTTAAAATGACTAGAACAAACTCTTTTTGCTCCTTATCCTTACATTCATGATAGAGCATAGCCCCATTACGAAAAATAAAGAAGGTCAAAAGAATGAAAAGTAGTAGCCCAATAATTCCTTGCTCCGTGAGCGTCATTAAAAAGTAGTTATGAGTACCAGACTTTTCTGGATTGTCAGAAACATAAGTGCTGAACATACTTACAGTGTGGGACTTATAATAATGATAAAAATTATTCGGGCCAAAACCAGTTAATAAATGCTCACCACTCATTTTAATCGAGGCCACCCAACGGTAAATTCTTTCTGCTCCGGAGACATCTTTAAATTCTGTTGTTGCGCTTAAATGTTCTCCCAAGTCTGCATGATAAATTGTAGTGCTAAAATCAGGGGCATGGTCAAGGTATTGATTGTTTTTTACCATATAAAAACCAGTGCCAATGAGTACGATAACACCCGCAATAATTGATTTGCCAATCCATTTTCTTTTAAGCACAAAAATGAAAATCCCTGCCATGATCAATGATAACCAAGCACCCCTTGTATAGGCAAAGACTAGACCTAATATAACAACAACTCTCGCGACCTTAAAAAAGCGAATGGCATTTTTATTAGAGTGCCATTTTGGAGCCATCCAAATAAAAGGCAATAATAAAGATAACAGAGCCGCATAATTAACATGATTTCTAAAGAAAGGCACCAAAGACCGATTAACATCATCAAAAGAAAATCCTAATGAGGCGTGCTTTACTAGGCTTGCTAATATAGTGTACACAAGAGGAATACAAATAAATAAAAGCGCTTGTTTAAAGTCTTCTTTAGTTTTGATAATAAGTCCAGTTAGGAAAACAAAAACGCTCACATACCATAGCTTGGCCAAAAAGAATTTAATGGCAATAAGCTTTATTTCGGCATAGAGTGCTGATATAAATATCCAAACAATATGAATTATAAGAACTTGTATAATGGGATGTTTAACAAAATCCCAATTTATTTTATCCCTATTCGTTGTTATGTAAAGGAAGTAAATACCCATTAAAAGAATCATCAAAGGCTCTGCAGGAAGATCTGTGGAGAAACCACCCGGCACATTAACCTCCATAGATAAAGGAATAAAAAACAGGAGTAGTAAATAAAGCTTCTTGAAATCAAGTATACAGAAGATTATAAACGCAACTGCAAGAGGAATTAGAAATAAGAAGTATTGCTCCAGTATAATACCCAAAAATAGAGGTACCAAAGTAAATACAGCAACGCCAATATAGAGCTGCACAGGGTCAACTCCTAACTTTTTAAAAAGGTTAGAATCTAAATTAAGATTTGAAGGTGTCAATCGCTGTAACTGTTACGATGGATATAAATAGTGTAATGAGCACACAAGTAGCAACCAATAAAGCCCTGAACTTAACAGCTTCTTCTGCAGGGTAGGCTTTTTCCATTACGAATATATATGAAACATCTGGACTCGTTGCCATAACAAAATAATCTCGTAGCTTATTAAGTCTCGTTAATTCATGAAGCTCTGAGTTTCTTCTTGTTTCAACGAGCTTTATAAGTTCACTCGCTTTAGCAAACTTAGATAGGCTGTAAGCACTTGAACTTTTTGATGAGGTTAACGAACGCACCTTTTCTTTTAAGCCACTTATTTGTGCATCAAGATTTACAATTCGACCATCATTAGCCCCATATTTTTTAACCAAAACATTCCTTTGTGCTACATATTCTGACAAGGCAGCAGAAGTTCTAGTTACCTCTGCAGTCATCATGGAAGCTTGTGTACTTATGTTATAGACGCTATAATCTCTTCGAAGACTGCTAAGACTGTCTGAAAGTAAAGTAACTATTGAGTCTTTTTCAGCACGCGAAGCTTTGATAATTTCAAGCATTTTAAGTCGATTGCTTTGAATCATATCTTTAGCAACCTTATCAATCTGATTAACAATCTCATTAGCTATATCCGCGGCTAGATTTACATTTTTGTCTTTAACGCTAATTTCAATACCTCTGAATTCCGTTTTTACAACTTTGAGGTTCTTTTTTAGCTTACTCATAGCAGAGGAGTAAGGGTGTGGATACTCTTCTTTGTCCGTTGTATCTATTTCATAATGCTCAAAAAGATTATACTTATGAATAACAGCTGATAGTACTTGTCCAGACTTTGCAATAGAAACAACACGGTCTATATCTTCTTTACTTCCATACAATTCAATCGTACTATTGCCTTGTCCACTTTCAAATTGAAAAGCCTTGTCGGTTAAAGATGGATTTGATGGGTATATGGTTGTAATCGATTCATAGCTTGGCTCAATCATATATGACAAAGCCAGACTACCAACTAGGGCAAGCAAAGTAAAAAAGGAGATATGCTTTCGCCATTTATATGTAGATGCTACGAAATGGACTAAATTAAATTCAGAAATCATTCTTTTCCATGTTTAATAATGGTGGGCAAAAATAGGAAAATAATAGCCTAAATCAAACTAGCTTTTTAGCCTTGATTTTAGAAGAATTTTAAGACCGCTTAAATCAATCATCTTAACTAAAAAACCAATGAAGCAAGCAGTTAGTATAGCTATGCAAAAACCACTTAGAGGTACGGATAAATATTCAAAGCAAATATAGTTTACGACTAAAATACTTACTAGAGTAATTGCAAAACGAAACAAGCTTTTGGCAGTAGGCATCCAGCTAAAAATCTTTGCCACATAAAAGAGTTGAATAAACATGATCATAAACTGGGTTATTATCGTTGCAATCGCTGCACCAAGAGCAGAATTATAATGTAGAATTAACCAATAGTTGAGGGCGAAGTTCAGGATTAAGCCTACAGCAGACATCTGGTTTAAAATGCGCATATTACCATTGGCTGTTAACAAAGTGCCATATACAAAACCAGCAGACATTGGAATTAGACTCAAGAATAAAATACCAAATACACGCCCAAACTCTTCAGTAGCATGGGTATATAATAATTGCATAATATCATGCCTATAAAAGCAAGCCGTTAACGCTAGAATGATGGCAGGAACAACAACCATCTTAAAGCTAAAAGTAGTTATAGGCTTAATATCCTCATTCTGTTTAAGCATGCGCGAAAATATAGGTAATAAGAAAGATGAAAAGAGCAGACTATACATAACCGATGCCTCCAACAGTCTATATGCGGACGCATAAATACCTGCTTGCTCAGCACCATTGGGTAAAAGACGTTCAATCATAACGCTGTCCATTCGGGTATAGAAAATCATGAGGATGCCCAATAATGCAAAAGGAAAACACTGCTTTAAAATCATTAAAATAAAGCGCTTATTAGTTCTAAATTTTAAATTAGGTGAATAGCCAGCCACAATAACTGCACTCGAAACAAAGGAGATACTTAAAGCAGTGGTTTGTGCATAGATAAACCACATTATATCAAAGCTTTGTTCAACATAACTGCTCCACAGTAGAAAAGCGCATATGAAAATCACCAGTAATCGATCGAGTACAGAAAATATGCTATCGGTCCTAAATAGGTGTAATCCTGATAAATTAGATCTATTAAATTGAATGCCAGAGTGTAATATTTGATTTAATCCTAGCAAGGCTGCCATAGGATACAAAGAAGCATCATAGCCAAGACCATAGGCAAGTAATGATACGATAATTACATAGGCAAAAGAGAAAAGGAGTTTAATAACTAAAAAGCTGGGTAAGTACTTACTCAATAAATGGCTATGCCTAGAAATGTTTCGCGTATTATAATTTGCCAAGCCCATGTCTAGTATTATCTGAAAGAGCATAGTAAAGCTAAAGAGCGCATAATACTGGCCATAAGCCTCTGGTCCAACCGTATTTTGCACAGTACGGTCAATGCCAAAAATCCAAAAGGGTTTAACTAAAAGATTAAGGAAAATTAAGAAGGCAAGATTTTTGACCAGAATGTTCTTCATGAGAATTCGCTCAAAAATAGAAATATTCCGCCATATTGTATTTACTTTTGACAGCCTAAGAATGGTTTATGCGGATTGCTATTAACACGCGTTTTTTACTTAAAAATAAACTAGAAGGTATTGGATGGTTTACATTTGAAGTCATTCGACGCTTTGTCAAGCTTAATCCTCAACATCAGTTTTATTTTTTCTTTGATAGGCCTTATGATGAGCGCTTTTTGTTCGAGGATAATATCACACCAGTGGTATTAAATCCGCCGGCAAGGCATCCGCTTTTGTGGTATTGGTGGTTTGAATATAGTGTGCCAAGTGCACTCAAGAAATATAATATAGATGCTTTTATTTCCACAGATGGCTATTTGAGCTTAAATACAGATCTGCCTCAGCTTTTGGTTATACATGATTTGGCCTTTGAGCATTATCCCAAAGATGTGGATTGGGCAGCCAGTATCTATTACAGGAAATATTCTAAGAAATACGCTCAAAAAGCAAGTCGTATAATAACCGTTTCAGAGTATACCAAGCATGATGTGAATAGTCAATACGGCATTGATTTAAAGAAGATTGATGTTGTATATAATGGTGCTAATTCAATGTATAAGCCAATTAGTGCTCCAAATAAAGAAAAAGTCCGTGCCCATTTCTCCAATGGCTATCCTTACTTTCTATATGTAGGTGCCATTCATCCAAGAAAAAACGTCATTACTTTACTCAAAGCTTTCGAACAATTTAAGGAAACAAGGGAGCATCCACATAAGTTGATGATCGTAGGTCGCTGGGCGTGGAAAAATAAAGAGCTTAATGGATACCTCAACACAATGAAGCACAAAGAAGATGTGCTTTTTATGGGAAGTAGACAGGCCGATGAACTTAAAGATATTATAGCAAGTGCAGAAGCCATGATGTATTTGTCCTATTTTGAAGGATTTGGTATACCTGTTTTAGAGAGTATTTATTGTGAGGTTCCAGTGATTATATCTGATAGGACCTCGCTTCCTGAGGTAGCAGGAGAAGGAGGACCTCAATTAGATCCCTTTGATGTTGAAGGTATTGAAGCAGCCATGAACAGCATTGTCGTGGATGAAAGCTTAAGGACTCAATACGTCGAAGCAGGAAGAGCTCAAAAACAAAAATTTAGCTGGAATCTTTCTGCAGAGCGATTTAATCAATCCTTTATTAAATTTGCAGCAGAAAATAATTTAAACAATAAACTTACATAAGATGAGACAATCGCTTTTCTTAATAACATTACTGAGTCTTTTAATCGTATCCTGTCAGCTTGGAGATAAAAAAGCTCAGATGAGCCCTGAAAAAAGAGCAGAGCTTACTGCCTACCTTGAAGGATACAATAAGCAATATCAAGCCCTGCTTATAGAAGCTAGTGATGCACAGTGGAAATCAAATACAGAGATCAGAAAGGGAGATACTCTAACCTCAAAGCGAACTAGAGAAACGGGAGAGGCCTTTGCCGCTTTTTCGGGGAGCGTAGAAAATATTGAAAGGTCAAGAGCCTTTTTAAAAGAAGAAGGATTAACCAAGCTAGAACGCAAGCAATTGGAGACCATCCTTTACAGTGCTGCAGGAGGTCCAGCAACCATAGACTCTATTGTCAAGGAAAAGATTGCAGCATCTGATGCACAGAATACAGCGCTTTTTGGATTTGATTTCGAAGTCGATGGTCAGTCAGTTACAACCAATGATATAGATCGAGTATTGCTTGAATCAGATGACCTTGACGAGCGCCTTGTTTATTGGGAAGAAAGTAAAGAAGTGGGCAAGGAATTAAAAGGTGGACTTGCAAAGCTGCAAAGCTTAAGAAATCAGTCTGTACAAGCCCTTGGTTACAAGAACTACTTTGACTATCAAGTTTCAGACTATGGTTTAAGCTCAGAAGAAATGCTGAAAATATGTAAGGATATGATTGTCGCTATATGGCCTTTGTACAGAGAGCTACATACCTTTACGCGACATACTCTTGCTGAAAAGTATAATAAAGAGGTACCTGAAATGTTACCAGCACATTGGCTTCCAAATAGATGGGGTCAAGAGTGGAAAGGTATTGTGCCGGCTACAGAAGGTGTTGACATTGACAAAGTCTTAAAAACAAAATCTAAAGAATGGATTATGGAAAAAGGAGAGGCCTTTTATGTAAGTATGGGTTTACCAAAGCTTCCAGCATCTTTCTATGAAAAATCAAGCCTTTATCCACTTCCAGAAGGCGCGGATTACAAAAAGAATAACCATGCCTCTGCATGGCACTTAGATAATGACAAAGATGTTCGGTCATTAATGAGCATAGAGCCAAACACGCGTTGGTGGGGTACAACCTTGCATGAGCTAGGGCATATCTATTATTATATGGCCTACAGCAATGAAAATGTTCCATTGATATTAAGAGAAGGCGGTAACAGAGGATTCCATGAAGCCTTTGGTACTATGCTAGGTATGGCTTCAATGCAGCTGCCATTTCTTCAGGAAGTTGGATTGGTTGAGGCTGATGTAAACGTTGATGAAGTTGGTTTATTAATGGATGAGGCTTTGGACTATGTAGTATTACTTCCATGGGCTGCAGGTGTGATGACCTACTTTGAACATGCGTTATACGCTGAAGATCTTCCAATAGAGGAATACAACAAGAAATGGTGGGCTTTGAAAAAGAACTTCCAAGGCATAGTACCTCCTTCAGAAAGGGGAGAAGAGTATTGTGACGCTGCTTCTAAGACACATATAAACAATGATCCAGCCCAGTATTATGATTATGCCATTGCTCAAATATTAGTGTATCAGTTTCATAACCACATAGCAGAAAAAATATTAAAACAAGACCCCAGAGCTACGAATTATTGGGGACAAAAAGAGATTGGCAAATTCCTATTTGATGTTATGTCACCTGGGGCAACTCAGGACTGGCAGGCATTATTACAAACACATATAGGTGAAGATATGGGAGCAGGCGCAATGGTTAAGTATTTTGAGCCATTAACAGCGCATCTCAAGAAGCTTAATGAGGGTAGAGCGCATACACTTCCTATCGAGCCAGTACTTTAAACTCGACTCGGCGATTAAGCTCTCTATTTTTATCGGAAGTGTTTGGTGCTAATGGCTTGCTTTCACCATAGCCTTTATATGTCATCTTGCTCTTTGGGCAGCCAATTTTAACAAGGTAGTTATAGATTGCTCTCGCACGATAATGGGATAGATTGATGTTGTATTCTTTGGATCCATAGTCATCCGTATGTCCTTGAATTTCAATAGCTAATCCTTTGTAGTCTACAAAGATTTGTTTCATTTTATCAAGTATTCTTTCAGTGGATGGCATAAGCTCGTAGCTGTCGAGCTTAAAGTAAATGTTATTCAGCTGAAAGCTTTCACCGACACCCGGCATTTTTTTTCGCTTAATTCGAATGTCAATGTAAGGTTGAGTTGATATATTATCTATGAGGTAATAGGCATTTTCAGCGCTTTGCTCAATATTTCTATTTCCTGTTGTGACCTTCCCATAATTACTTTCATCATTGTTCTTGAAATTACCAATATAGAGATAGCGCTCGCCGCCTTTAGCCGTGAAAACTTGAGAAAACTTTTTCCACTTATAAAGATTAGTGGTGTCGGTTTTATCATTTGATACACAAGGCTTTAGTTGACTGAAATCTACATTTTTTTTAGTGTAATGATTCATCGTGATTTCCTTCATAGTATTCATGTGCTCATAGTTCACTATAACCTCGTCAGAAAAAAGCATGCCAATGTCATGACAATAATATTGACTTAAGGGAGAAAGTACATACCACATCTTAACGAGATACTTTTGGTCTTTCACCAAAGGTTTTTTTAAAACAATAGCAATATATTCTCGCCATCCCTTTGGCCCACCTAAGGCGTCTTTTTTGTTTGGTTTCCATGTGATGATACCGGCAAAACCATCACCAAATTTTGGTTCAAGATAGATATCAGCTGGAGTAGTCCCTTTAATTTTACCACAGCTGTTAAAATAATCAGGTGTTCCCATTGTTGGACTATTCCAGCCAACAGCAAGATCAATGTGCTTAAACGTTTTTTTATTATAAACTCCAGGGCAATTATAATATGACTCAAAACCACCATTTGGTATGAAGTTTTCGTTCACCAATATAGCTTCATTTTGAGCGGAGATAAAGTAACAGCAAAAGCAGAGAATAAAAGTCCAGCACGCTTTCATTCAGCTTAAGTTAAGCATTTTCTAATTCATCTTAGGATTCTGGCGAGTATCTCTCGGCATTGGAGGAGCAATCTCATAGCGATTCATCTTAATGAATTCCACGCTTTTGACAATCTCTTCTGAAAGCATTTTGTCTTTCTCAATGAACTTAACAATCTCTCTGTACTCATTCTTGATTTTGCTCATTTTATCAGAGAGCTGTATGTCTTCTCTAAAGTCTAAAGCCTGCATAGCGTTGAGTAATTCAATGCCTAATAAGGTCTCCAAGTTTTCTAGAACCTTATTGCATTTTGTAGCCGCATTAGCACCCATACTAACATGGTCTTCCTGGCCATTTGAAGAATCAATAGTATCAACAGAAGCAGGCGTACAATATTGTTTGTTTTGACTAACGATGCCCGCCGCTGTGTATTGTGAGATCATTAAACCGGATTGAAGGCCTGGCTCCTTTGTGAGAAACGCAGGTAAGCCTCGATGTCCTGAGACAAGCTTGAACACTCTTCGCTCAGAAATACTTCCAAGCTCAGCAAGCGCAATTGCAAGCTGATCAAGAGCCATTGATAATATTTGGCCATGGAAGTTTCCACCTGATAATATGCTCCCTTCCATAGGGAAGATGTTTGGATTATCCGTTACCGAGTTGATCTCAGTTAGGAAAATACCTGCCGCTTGATCAATGAAAAATTTACTCGCGCCATGTACCTGAGGAATACATCTAAAAGAATAAGGGTCTTGTACATGATTCTTCTTACGAAGACGCAAGTTTCCATCCTTTAATAAGTGTCGAAGATGATGCGCTGTCACTATTTGACCAATGTGTGGTCTAATCTTATGTGTAAGCTCATTAAACGGCTCAACACGAGCGTTGAAAGCCTCCAATGAAAAGGCAGAAATAAGATCTGCCCAATCCGATAAGTGATAGGCCTTAAGCAATATATAGATACCATAAGCCGACATAAACTGTGTGCCATTAATCAAAGCAAGTCCTTCCTTAGATTTGAGCTTGACGGGTTCAATCCCAAGCTTGTCATGAAGCGCTTTGGCTGTAATGCGCTTGTTGTCAAGGTAGACATAGCCTTCACCAATTAAAGGAAGACACATATGCGCTAAAGGTGCTAAATCTCCAGAAGCGCCTAAGGATCCTTGCTGGAATACCTCAGGAATAACACCTTGGTTGTAGAACTTAATCAAGCGCTCTACAGTAGACATTTGAACACCAGAATGTCCCATTGCCAGCGATTGAATCTTAAAGAGCATCATAAGCTTAACAATCTCCTTAGGCACAAGACCGCCCGTACCACTTGCATGAGAGCGGAGTAGATTATACTGAACCTCCTCAAGCTTATCCTCTTCAATCTTGGTATTACAAAGTGCACCAAAGCCTGTGTTTATACCATAAAAGGTAGGCTTGCTTGGCGCCTCTAATATTTGATCTAAGTAATGACGACAAGTTTCGATACGGTTCTTAGCAGGATCACTCAGCTCAAGCTGATCAAAGCTATATAGCAGCTGCCCAACTTTTTTAAGATCCAATTCTTTTTCCCCGATTCGATGAACGCCCATAGATCAGTGTTTTATTTTTTTAATAATATCCTCTAAGCTCAAGCTCATCTGTTCACCTGTCTGCATGTTCTTGAGACTGTAGCATTGCTCCTCAAGCTCTCGACTACCAATAAGTAGAGCATAGCTCACACCACGATTACCTGCATATTTCATTTGCTTTTTAAGCTTAGCTACATCTGGATAAATCTCTGAGTCAATACCATTCGAGCGAAGCTTTTGCAGGATTTGAAGCGCTGCTGTTTGACTTTCATTATCTAAACAGCATATCAATAAATCTGAAGCAGAGGTCTTAATGTCCTCGAAAAGCTCAAGCGCTTCCATGACATCATAGATGCGATCCGCACCAAAGGAAATACCTACGCCAGAAACATTTGGAAGGCCAAATATGCCTGTAAGGTCATCGTATCTCCCACCACCACAAATGCTTCCAATATCAACACCACCAGCAGAGACCTCAAAAATACAGCCTGTGTAGTAATTGAGCCCACGTGCTAGCTTGATGTCAAGATCAAGCTTTGCATTGCGAATCTCTAGACCAGCGAGCTTGTCAAATATAAATTGCATCTCCTCAATACCCTTCATCCCAAGCTCAGAGCCTGTAAGTATGCCTGAAAGTTGATTCAGCTTAGCCTGAGCATCGCCTTCAAACGCAAGGATATCAAGCAGGGTATGGATACTCTCATCACTTAGCTCAAGCTTTTTGAGCTCATTCCGCACACCATCATTCCCAATCTTATCAAATTTATCCAGCGCAATAGTAACGGCCATAAATTGATCACTCGCACCAATGTGCTCCACCAAACCCGCTAAAATCTTACGATTGTTAAGCTTAACGGTAAAGTCCTCAATGCCTAGATTTGACAGAGCCTCATCAAAGATCATAACCAGCTCGACCTCATTAACTAGAGAATCCGAGCCAATAATATCTACATCGCACTGAAAGAATTCTCTGTAGCGACCCTTTTGAGGGCGATCAGCTCTCCATACAGGCTGGATTTGGTAACGCTTGAAGGGAAATTGCAGATCATTTTGATGCATGACTACATAGCGCGCAAAAGGCACAGTAAGGTCATAACGCAGAGCTTTTTCAGAAAGCTGAGCTCCATACTGATTCAGCTTAACAAGTGCCTCCTTAGGCAATCTACCTGCATCTAGCTTATAAAGCTCCTCGGCTGCTTCAGAGAGCTGAGAGCCTTTTAGAAAATTACCTGAGTTCAGAATTTTAAAGATCAGCTTATCACCCTCATCACCATATTTGCCCGTAAGGGTAGAGAGATTCTCAAAAGAAGGCGTCTCAATAGGCTGAAAACCAAAGCGCTCAAATACCGCACGAATCGTATTAAAAATATAATTCCGCTTAATCACTTTTTCAGGACTGTGGTCCCTTGTTCCCTTTGGTATGCCTAACGATGCTTTACCCAACTTAGCTATTCTCTTTTATAAAAACCTCAGTGGCTTCATCCAATAATTGATATACATGCTCAAAGCCATTGTCATCCCAATAAGGATCAGGCACCTCTTTATCCGCTCCAGGCTTTGAATAATTGAGTATTAGCTCAACCTTTTTTCTATCCTCCTCATTTCGAGCAAGTGAAAGCACATTGCCGTAGTTGCTTCTATCCATGACAAGTATTTTGTCAAAACGATCAAAATCAATCGCTTTAAACTGTCTTGCCCGCTGATTTGTAATGTCAATACCGTATTTGGCAGCCATACTAATGGATCTCGGATCAGGTAGCTCACCTACGTGATAAGCTGCAGTACCTGCAGAATCTACCTCCCAGCCAAGCGAATAAGCCTGGTTCTTATGCGCCAAAATACCCTCCGCCAAAGGGGAGCGACAAATATTTCCTAAACAAACAGCTAATACTTTCATATATGAGCCTGTGAAATTAATAAATTATTAAGTCTATTTTAATTCTTTTGGCTATCTGATTATTAGCTTGTAATTTTCGGGCTCAAATGATCAAAGGACCAAACTTAGACGATACTATAGTTGCCTTGGCCACCGCTTATGGTAAAGGGGCTATTGCTGTGATACGACTTTCAGGCACCAAAGCCATTGAAATTGTTAACAGCTGCTTCAAAGGCAAGGACCTTAGTAAAGTGGATTCACATACTGTGCATTATGGTTTTTTGATGGATAAGGAGAGCATTGTTGATGAGGTAATGGTGAGCCTATTTAAGGCCCCCAAATCTTACACTACAGAAGACATCATTGAGGTCTCTTGTCATGGCTCTACTTATTTGCAAGACAAGATCGTTCAGCTCTTTATTAAGCAGGGAGCTCGGATGGCAGACAGGGGAGAGTTTACGCTTAGAGCCTTCTTGAACGGCAGAGTCGATCTCTCACAAGCTGAAGCCGTAGGTGACCTGATCAATGCAGAGTCTGAAAAAGCAAAGCAGGTGGCTCTTAGCCAAATGCGTGGCGGCTTTTCTAAGCAGATTAAGGTGCTTAGAGAAAAGCTCATTCACTTTGCGAGTATGGTGGAGCTAGAGCTTGACTTCGGGGAAGAAGATGTTGAGTTTGCTGATAGAGGCGCATTGAGCGCTTTAATCACAGAGCTACAGACCTCTATTCACGGACTCCTGAACTCCTTTAAGCTAGGAAATGTCATTAAGCATGGCGTGCCTACAGTTATAGTAGGCCGTCCAAACGCAGGTAAGTCAACCTTACTCAATGCCCTTTTACAGGAGGATAGAGCCATTGTTTCGGATATACCTGGTACCACACGCGATACCATAGAAGAAGTGCTTCACCTTGAGGGCTTGTCCTTTAGATTCATAGACACCGCAGGTATACGTGAATCCGAGGATGTTATTGAAAGCGCAGGTATAGAGCGCACACGGGAGAAGATTGATCAGGCACATGTTGTGATCTATCTTTTTGATGCAAGCACGCTGAGCAAAGAAGACTTTGAAGCAGACCTCGCTAAGCTAAAGAGCTATGATAAGCCTTATTTGGTGCTCGCCAATAAGACAGACATCAGCAGCCCTGAATGGTTGTCAGACCAGGCGCTTTTAGCCATTTCCGCCAAAGCTGCGGAGGGCATGGATGAGATTAAGTCTAATCTCTTACAGCTTATGGAGCTTAATAATATAGACAACAATGCCATTATCATCTCTAACAACCGACACTTTCAATCGCTGAGCAACTCTGCCCAAGCCTTGCAGGACGTGGTGAATGCCATAGAGCTAAGCATTAGTGGAGATTTGTTAGCATTAGATATCCGCCGGGCATTACATTCACTTGGTGAGATTACTGGAGAAATCACTCCAGATGATTTGCTTGGAGAGATATTCTCGAATTTTTGTATCGG
>CAJXBJ010000011.1 GCA_913050195.1 uncultured Saprospirales bacterium | reverse complement strand
CTGCATGTTTATAATCTAATGAATTAGGCATAGTTGGGCCCCAATTATTTGATGGTTGAGCAGTCCATAGAATAGAGGCATTTGGTCTAACATGTCCTTGGGTTCCCATACCAATTGCAATTGGTACCATATCAAACACATCTACTTTAAAATCATTATCTGTATCTCCTGGCCAAACATTGGCGGTATCGCAGTTATTCACGTAAATTGTTAAGGTCTTGTAGCTCATATTTTGAAATGGACAAGCCTGATCCTTAACTTGTATCTGAAAGAATTGCGGCTCTCCATTCACATCCAATACTGTAGGAACCCAATTAAAATTAATAGTCGGATTTGGAACATTAGATGCTGTAACATTAGAGCCATTTATACCTTGAATTATATTCACCTCCAAACTATCCCCTATATCAGGGTCTGTAGCAAACAAGTCAAAATCAATAGTATCCCCTAAACACGCATATAATACTTCATCACTTGTACCATTAATTCCACTAATACTAGGCTGAGAATTAGTCGCATTTGTCGCTGACACCATTATTTGTATATCACGCATAATAGTCCCAACTAATAATCCATTTCGCCATTCTTCAACTTCAATAGAGATAACTGTAACAAGCACAGCATTGGTTTGCACAGTTAATTCTCCAGTTAATGCATTAAGACTAAAGTTAGGGCTATTAAAAGGATTTTGGGCCGTGTATGGAGGATAATATGCAATTGCACCTCCGTGAGAAGTCAGTGGGTTCACTAACTTATAAGATAAAGAGTCTCCATCATAATCCTTGGCTGAAAAGTCCAAATTATATGTTGTATTGTTATACAATGAAAAATACGGTGGAGTATTAAACACTGGAGATGAATTAATGCCACCATTTTGACCGTTAAATGTCGTTCTTAAATATAAACTTTCTGTGGACGCGTTTTGCAGAGTTGTAATAGCATCATTACGACAACAAAGTATATAAGTAAACTCCCAATCAGGACAAGCCAGTTGCGCTACGTTAACTACGCCGCTATAGTAATATTCCTCCATGCCTTGGTAAACACCTCCACTACAAGTTGTTGTAACATTTGGACAAACATTAGGCACTACTTTAAAAGTATCTAAGTTGAGGACAAAAGAAGTAGAATCACCACAAATCGCAGAGGCTCCATTAACCGTTACAGAGGAAGGTGCAGCTATACCATAACAATCTCGGTAAAACCTAAAAGTAAATTCAACTGAGGTTGAGTCCAACCATTTATACGTTAACTCACCACCCATTGCATGGCTAGCTCTTAGGTCAACATTAAACAAAATTAAAAATGTAAAGAGTAGAATTATATTTTTATGCATTTTCCATGGATTTGATGTTATTGAAAGTTAGAGTAAAAGATAACCATTAAAAAACACAGATAAGTGTTTTTTCAAGAAAAACAAACTTAAATAAGCTTATAAAAGTTGACTAAACAAACAATCCTCTAGATAAATAACTGAAAATATAAGTTCCGTTGTTTTTTCAATTATTTAGGCTACAGAAATCGTCTTTAAATTCACAAAAGCCAATAAACCTTCTTTTGATAATTCTCGACCATAACCTGAATTTTTAATGCCTCCAAAAGGCAATCTAGGATCCGATTTAACCATTTGGTTGATAAATACAGATCCACATTGCATTCGAGCTGCAATCCTCTTGGCTTTATCTATATCTTGGGTCCAAATAGATGCCCCCAATCCATAAGCGGTATCATTGGCAATTAAAAAAGCTTCTTCCTCTTCCTTAAATTTTACAAAAACTGCTACCGGGCCAAAAACCTCCTCTTTCATTACTGGCATTTCACTTTTGACATTGGCCAAAACAGTTGGTGTATAGTAATAGCCCTGACCATCAAGTTTTTTACCTCCAGTCAAAAGCTTTGCTCCCATTACTAAAGATCGCTGTACTTGTTTGTCTAATGTATTTAATAGATCCTTGCGAGCTAGGGGACCTATTTCAGTTTTTGGATCCTGAGGCTCACCGATCTTCAATGACTCTACTTTTTTCACAAAGACTTCTATAAATCTTTCGTAAATAGATTCATGTATTATAAAACGCTTAGCTGCAATACAAGATTGACCTGTATTTAACATTCTTGATTTAACCCCCCAATTAGCAGCATTTTCTACATCTGCATCCTTTAAAACAATAAATGGATCACTCCCTCCTAGTTCCATAACAGCAGGCTTAATATGCTTACCAGCTAATGCCCCTACAGCCTCCCCTGCTTTCTCACTGCCTGTCAAACTTATAGCTCTAATACGCTTATCTTTAATAATTGAAGCTACATCTGACTCGCTTAAGAACCACTGCTGAAAGATATCATCAGTAAAACCTGACTGATGAAAAAGCTTCTCAATCTCAATTGCACATTGAGGCACATTAGGTGCATGCTTTAACAAAACTGCATTACCAGCCATCAAGGCAGGACAAGCAAAACGAAATACTTGCCAAAATGGAAAATTCCAAGGCATAATACCCAAAACTATTCCCAAAGGATTATGCATTATTATATTCTCGCCATCTTTTATTTTACTTGACTTTTCTCTAAGTATAGCTTCACTCTCATTTGCATAAAAATCACAAAGCCATGCACATTTTTCTATTTCACCTCGAGCCTCTAATATTGGCTTACCCATTTCAATGCTAATTATTTTAGCTAAATGATCTCTTTGGGCTAAAAGGTTTTTTTTAAGTTTTTGCATATAACTTTTACGCAGCTTAAAGCTAACATTTTGATAATGCAAATATCCTTGTTCTAAATGTCTAAGTTCCTTTTTCCAACTTTGCTTTTCTTTGGTTGAAAAGCTTGCAATAAGTTCAGCATTGCTAGGGTTAACACTTTTATATTTCATGAACTATTTTTTGACGACAGCCATTGTCGCACTTGCTTTAGCGACTAAAACTCTATTACTCCCTTGATAGACATACACTTCCGACTCACAAAAATGCATACGGCTTCCAGGCTTTAACACCCAACCTATGGCCTCAACCTTGTCACCCACACATGGCTTAAAAAAAGAAATTTTTATTTCAGCAGTAACTACAAACTCGTTCTCTGCTGCCAATGTATATGCCGCAAAACCCGCTACAATATCTGCGACAGATGCTACAGCACCTCCATGAGCAAAATTATCTTGTTGAAACAAATGTTCAGCCATGGGCATCTCACCTCTAACACGGCCTACTTCTATATCTGTAATTTTAAAGCCCATGAACTTGCCAAAAATATTAGCTTCAATTTTTTCATGAACACGCTCTTTAAAGTTTGGATTAGCTGCTTTTAACATAGCGCAAAGTTAAGCGAAAAATCCATTTTCCTATGAAAAGAAAAAATAGTAATATTGTGTTCAATTATAACGCATAAAAGCACCACATGCATAAGAAGGTAAATATCGCATTATTAGTCATCGCAATCTTGTCTGGTTTTTGGTTTGTAAATGGCATCTATACTAGAATAGATTTTGAGGAACAGTTTGATTACAGAAAAAAAGTAGTTATCGAACGCTTGTTGGACTACAAAAACTTTCAGTTAGCATATAAAGATGCTCATGGGATCTTTGCAAAAGATATCGATACGCTCCTAAACTTTGTAAAGTACGATACATTCAATGTAAATATTGTAACACAGACAGGCTTTGATTCATTAAATGAACCAATTCTGGATACATCTTATGTATACATGGCAGTTAGGGACTCTCTTGCTCCTAAAGGATACACATTAGATCAAGCAGCAGTCATTCCCTTTTCGGAAAATAAATCGTTTGATGTCCAAGCTGGACAAATTCAAAAAGGACGGGTTAAAGTAGAGGTATTTAAAGTATCTGCGCCTTTTGCTGCGTTTTTACATGATCAAGATGATAACCTTTATGATAAGGCTGACGAATGGTCCATTGGCTCATTGACGGAACCTACTTATGGAGGTAATTGGTAAACAATCTTCTGAGCTTAAGTTATTCGATAAATCTTTTTCTTTAGATAACACTAGAGAACATAGGCATCGCATTATAATATCTCCATATCAAGTAGCAGGGGTTATATATGGCGAAGACAATAAAATATATGGCCTATACCGCTTACCATTAAAGCAAAATAAAGAAGATATATTCACAAAGGCTGTGAGTGATGTTCTTAGAACAAATAATTGGTTCAATCCTCCATATAAATCTGTAGATATTTATTACTGTGGTGGACGCCTAACCCTTGTTCCTGAGGAGCTTTATAATCCGGATGAAACTATTACTTATTTCAAATTCAATAGCCGTCTAAGCAATGAAGAAAGTGTAATGAGTGAATTGTTGTCTGGAACTAATATTCAATGTATTTATAGCATAAATAAAACACTAAAAACAGCCTTAGAAGATCGTTTTACCAACTTATCAATAAAGCATCAGTTTAGCCTAAAGCTGCCTTTCGTATTAGATATAACAGCAGATAAATCACCAAATGTATTTATTCATCTATACAGTGGGAATTTTCAAATCAGTATTATTGAAAATAAGGAGCTATTGCTATACAATGAATATAAATATCTAAGAAAGGAAGACTTTCTTTACTACTGTCTCAATTCAATGGAGCAGCTAGGGCTTAATCCAGAATACACAACTCTTATACTTGCTGGCAATAGTATAGAAATGGAAGAAATCTTAAAGCTAATGTCTGAATACATACGTACAGTAAAGCTGTTAGAGTTCAAGCCAAAACTTCATAATCCAAGCTTTTTATCTCAGATTAAGGTACATGAACAAATGTATCAATTGATTGGTGTTTAATGAGAATAATTAGTGGAAAATATAAGGGACATCGATTCTCACCGCCTAGGCATCTGCCTTATAGGCCAACAACAGATATAGCAAAAAGTGGTTTATTTAACATTCTAAATAACTACTGGAATTTTGAAAATATTAAATTTCTAGATCTTTTCTCTGGCACTGGAAGTATCACTTATGAATTTTCATCCAGAGGGTGTACAGATATCTGTAGCGTTGACCTAAACTTTGGATGCGTTAAATACCTCAAGGATACTGCAAAAAAGTTGGATGCAAAGGGCATTAGAGCTTATAAAGCCGATGTCTTTAAGTTTATTGCTCAATGTGATGAAGATTTTGATCTTATCTTTGCAGGCCCTCCCTACCCTTTAACTAATATACCGGACATATCAGATATTATTTTTGAACGCAAGTTACTTAAAGAACACGGCTGGTTAGTTGTAGAAACCAACCATTTAACCAAGCTAGATGATAAAGATTTTTTTAACTTTAAGCGTAACTACGGTACAACCGTGTTTAATTTTTTTAGTTGGAATAAAGACAGCTTATGAAGATTGCGCTCTTTCCTGGTTCATTTGACCCAATAACACTAGGTCACACTGATATTATTAATAGGATGTTACCTCTATTTGATAAAGTAATAATAGGGCTTGGTGAAAACTCCAAGAAAAAATATCTATTTAGTACTGAACAGCGCAAATCATGGATAGAGGAAATCTATAAAGATGAGCCTAAAGTTGAAGTACAAGTATACAGTAAGCTAACTATTTTCTTTTGTCAAGAAGTTGGTGCACAGTTTATGATTAGAGGCCTCAGAAACGCTTCAGACTTTGACTATGAAAAAAATATTGCGCAGCTCAATTCAGCAATGGCAAAAGATATTGAGTCAGTTTTTATCATTTCTAAGCCCTCATTATCACATATAAGCTCAACCATAGTTAAAGAAATCATTTCATTTGGTGGAGATGCTAGCAGCTTTGTTCCAAAAGAGGTTCTTAACTCAATTAAGCCCTAATTGGCTTCTATGATTTTAAACTCAGTACGCCTGTTTTTAGCCCTTCCTTCTTCACTGTCATTACTGCTTACGGGCTTTTGATCACCGTAACCTTTATAACTCAATCTATTCTCCTCTATGTTATTATCCAACAAGTACGTATAAACTGATTTCGCCCGATTCTCAGATAGCTTTTGATTAAAATCAGCACTACCAATATTATCAGTATGACCAGCTATTTCAATTTTCACCCCTTCATTTTCCATTAAAAACTCCGTTAATTTATCAAGCTCTGTTCTAGACCATGTTTTTAGCTCATAAGATCCTGTTTCAAAGAAAATATTCTTTAGTACTACAGCACTTCCTGTTTTAATAGGCTTCAGCCTAACATTAATTTTAAAAGGCTTTTCACTTTTATAATCAATCAAGCTAAAGTTCTCAGAATGAAAAAGATAATTCTTCTTAGAAACATTTAAAGCATACATTTTTCCTGCAGGCAAGCACACTAAGTATTCGCCATTTATCTCATCTGAATTCGTTAAGGCTATAGTTTCATTGCTTTCTAAATCGATTAGTTCAATATTGGCCTTAATATTCTTTTTAGTTTTTGCAGAAATAACTTTACCCTTAACATAAGTTACTGGCTTAGGCTTAAGCTTTTCATTTAGCTTAAACCTGTAAATATCTAAGCCACCATAGCCTTCAAAACGATCTGATGCAAAGTAGGCATATTCACCATCAGTAGTTACATAAATACCTAATTCAAAGCCAACTGAATTTACAGGATAGCCAAAATTAACAGGCATATCCCATTCTCCATTAGATTTTTTTCTAGCAATGAAATAGTCATAATCTCCCATTCCCACATGATGATCTGATGAAAAGTACAATGTTTGATTATCGGGATGAATAAAGGGCGACTCTTCATTTCCTGGAGTATTAATATTTGGACCTAAGTTAATAGGCTCTGACCACATACCATCCTGAAGACGCGTGTACCAAATATCTTTACCACCAAAACCACCTTTGCGATTGGATGTAAAATACAATGTCATACCATCTGCAGACATACAAGGCTGAGATTCCCATCCGTTACTATTAATGGTCCGTCCCATATTTCTGGGCGCCCCCCATAAATTACCTTTCATTCTAGTCCGATATATATCACAGCCTCCATAACCGCCTCGACCTGGCTGTGCATCACCACAACGAGTAAAATAAATATACTTACCATTTGCTGATAAGGAGTGTGCCCCCTCATTTTGCAAAGTATTCACAGGTTCACCAAGATTCCGCGCTTTAGTCCACTTATCTTGAACACGTTTTGATATAAAAAAGTCCTCATTGAGTCGACCATTTGAACTAAGCCTACGTGTAAAGATGAGCTTCTCATTGTCTGCAGAAAAAGATGGCAAATACTCTAAAAGCGGTGTGTTTATCTCTGGCCCCAAATTTTCTGGTTTGAAATCAACAGGATTAGCCTTAGCTTTTAATGCAAAATCAATATTAGTTAAATATCGATTGGCTTTTTCTTTCATGGAATATATCAAATTGCCCTTTTCTAAGTACTTTGATAAATAAACATGTGCTGAATCATACTGACCCGATAGATAGGCTAACTCTCCTGATATAAATACAGGGGTGGACCCAGAGCTTGGGTGCTTAATAACAATATGAGAAAAATGATTAAAGGCCTTTCCATAAGCTCCTACTTCTTTATAGTAGTAACCTAATTCCCTATGCGCATCAAGATAATCTGGAACAATCTCTATAGCTTGTTCTAAAGAACGTATTGCTTTAGGGAAATCGTTATACCTTATAGCCTCTTTGTATTCTTCAAATAACTTTCGTGCTTTTTTAGGAATCTTTTCTTGAGCACTAAGACTAATACTCAAAGCACAAAACAATAATAATATGATGTTCGATAATTTCATTTAAGGTATGTTCATGTATTTATGTATCTGTAAAGAAATATGCCATTGAGGATTTGTCTTAATAAAATCCACAATCTCAGGCATCATTTGATATGCTTTATTCCATTCTGGCTGTATATAGAGCTTGCAATCACGATGGACTTTAGCAGCATGCATTTGTGCCCACTTGAAATCTGATTTATTATATATGACAACCTTTAGCTCATTGGCAACTTTTAAATTAGAATCTAATGGGGCCTTAAACTTTTTTGGAGAAAGACATATCCAATCCCAAGTTCCACTAATTGGATAAGCTCCTGAAGTTTCTACATGTCGCTTAAGACCTCTGTTTTCTAAAGCTTCTGTAAGCGGCTTCATATTAAACATCATAGATTCTCCACCAGTAACCACTGCAATCTTCATTGGATAACTTGAAGCCTCTTTAGCAATTTCTTCAACATTAATCAATGGATATTCAGCTGCATCCCAGCTATCCTTAATATCACACCAGTGACAACCTACATTACATCCGGCCGTCCTAATAAAATACGACGCTTTACCTTGATGATAACCTTCGCCTTGAACCGTATAAAACTGCTCCATAATTGGCAATAAAGTACCATCTAATTCTGATGCGATTTTTAAATTTGTTTCCTGGAGCGGATTCATAAGGCAACGGCCTCTTTTTGTTTGGCTGCTTCCAAAGTGTTCAATAATAGTGCCGTAACAGTCATTGGACCAACACCTCCAGGCACAGGAGTAATATATGAAGCCTTGGAAGAAACACCTTCAAAGTGAACATCTCCTTTAAGCCTATAACCCCTTTTAGCTGTGCTATCATCCACTCTACTAATACCAACATCTATTATAATTGCGCCATCCTTAATCATGTGTGCTTTAAGCCATTCAGGCTTACCAAGAGCAACAATTACAATATCAGCTTGCTTGGTATAAGACTCAATATCTTTCGTCCTGGAATGACATAAGGTAACTGTACAATTACCAGGGCTTGCTTTACGCGCCATTAAAATACTCATTGGCCTGCCTACAATATTACTTCTGCCCAATACAACACAATGTTTTCCTGCCGTATCAATATCATAGGCCTCCAAAAGCTTAATAATCCCAAATGGAGTTGCGGGCAAATAGGTATCCCAACCCAAATTCATTTTACCTACATTGTAAGGATGAAAACCATCAACATCCTTATTAGGGTTGATTGTCTTAGTGATATTGCTCTCATTTATATGAGAAGGCAAAGGCAACTGAACAATCACACCATCTATATCTGAATCTTTATTAATAGACTCTATCTTTTCAATTAAGACTGACTCACTGATTTCAGCTGATAATTTCACAAGACTCGATGTAAAACCAACTCGCTCACACGCTCTTATTTTATTTCCTACATAAGCTTGACTCGCACCATCTTCTCCCACCAAAACAGCACATAAATGAGGACGTTTACCTCCACTATCCAAATGCTCTTCTACCTTTATTTTAATGTCAGACTGTAATTTTAAAGCCGTTGCTTTCCCATCTAAGATTGTCATATTTTAATGTTTAATCATCAAGTTTTAGAACAGCCATAAATGCTTGTTGAGGCACCTCAACATTACCTACCTGGCGCATTCGCTTTTTACCTTTTTTCTGTTTCTCTAGCAACTTTCTTTTACGACTAATATCACCGCCATAACATTTGGCTGTAACATCTTTACGCAGGGCTTTTACAGTTTCCCTTGAGACAATTTTAGAGCCAATTGCAGATTGAATAGCAATATCAAATTGCTGTCTCGGAATCAACTCTCTTAATTTTTGGCACATTTTTTTTCCAAGCTCATAGGCTTTATCTCTGTGTATTAAAGCTGAAAGTGCATCAACATTTTCACCGTTAAGCTTAATATCTAACTTTATGAGCTTAGATTCCTGATAACCAATTGGCGTATAATCAAAAGAAGCATATCCTTTAGAAATAGTTTTTAGCTTATCATAAAAATCAAATACTATCTCAGCCAATGGTAATTCAAAATTCAACTCTACACGACTCTGTGTTAAGTAAACCTGATTTTTCAGCACTCCTCTTTTTTGTATACACAATGTCATTATAGCACCAATAAATTCTGGCTTAGTTATAATCTGTGCTGAGATAAATGGTTCTTGAACTGCTTGAATACTACCAGGGTCTGGATAATCCGATGGATTATTTATTTGATGCTCCTCACCATCTGCTTGACGAACTATATAAGAAACATTTGGAACCGTAGCAATAACGGTCATATTAAATTCCCGTTCTAAGCGCTCTTGAATAATCTCTAAGTGCAACATACCAAGGAATCCACATCTAAAACCAAAACCTAAGGCCGCTGATGTTTCTGGCTCAAATATGAGTGATGCATCATTGAGTTGCAACTTTTCTAAGCTCTCACGAAGCATTTCATAATCATCATTAACTACTGGAAAAATCCCAGCAAAAACCATAGGCTTAACCTCTTCAAAGCCTTTTATGCTTTCTGGGCTTGGATTTTGAACAGTTGTAATTGTATCACCAACTTTTATTTCTTTAGATTCTTTTACACCTGTTATAATATAACCCACATCTCCTGCAAATACATCTGAACGTGGCTCTGGTTTTAAGCGCAAAATACCTACCTCATCCGCTAGGTACTCCTTACCAGTATTCATAAATTTAACCTTATCCCCTTTTTTAATTTGGCCATTGAGTACTCGGTAATAAGCCACAACACCTCTATAAGGATTAAAGACCGAGTCAAAAATCATTGCCTGCAATGGCGCTTCCTTATCTCCCTCAGGCGCAGGTATACGCCCAATAATTTCCTCCAAAAGGGCTTCTACGCCTTCACCTGTTTTACCGCTGGTTGCAAGAATATCCTCATGCCTACAGCCAATCATATCAACAATCTCGTCCTTAACCTCTTCAACCATGGCCTCTTTTAGATCAATTTTATTAATGACCGGTATTATTTCCAAATCTTGATCTAGTGCTAGATATAAGTTGGATATAGTTTGTGCCTGAATTCCCTGTGTCGCATCCACTAATAAAAGTGCACCCTCACAAGCGGCAATTGCTCTAGAAACCTCATAAGAAAAATCAACGTGCCCTGGAGTGTCTATCAGATTCAAAGTATATGCTGTGCCTTCATGCTGATAATCCATTTGAATGGCATGTGACTTGATGGTAATACCTTTTTCCCTCTCCAAATCCATATCATCTAAAGTCTGAGCTTGAAGTTCTCTCTGAGTAACTGTTTTTGTTACCTCCAATAGTCTATCTGCCAAGGTGCTCTTACCATGATCAATGTGGGCAATAATGCAAAAATTACGAATGTTTTTCATCCTATACCGCTAGTCTTCTAATAAGGACACAAAGATAATCAATTCAAGTATACAGAGTTAGGCAATTTTATTTAATAAGTACATGTTCTGACAATTATCCTTAAGTGAAAAATAATTTAAAACTTGTATAGGAAAGGCTTAACCCTTATATTTGCGCCGCTTTGAATTAAATTATTAATTAAACGAAAAAAATAAAATGGATTTTCAAATTCTAACAATTTTGATCCCAGTTCTAGGTTTAATCGGCTTGATTTATACCTTTGTAAAATCCTCCTGGGTGTCTAAACAAGATGTAGGCACAGATAGAATGGCTACAATTGCGGCAAATATCGCAGAAGGTGCGATGGCCTTTTTGAAAGCTGAATATAAAATACTTGCAATTTTTGTTGTTGCTGTTGCTCTTCTTCTAGGATTCCAAGGAAGTACCACAGAAGGATCTTCTCCTTTAGTTGCTTTATCATTTGTGATTGGAGCAATCTTCTCTGCATTGGCAGGTTTCATAGGAATGAAAGTAGCGACTAAAGCGAATGTAAGAACAGCAAATGCGGCTAGAACAGGTTTAGCTGAAGGACTAAATATTGCCTTTGCTGGTGGATCAGTTATGGGTATGGGCGTTGTTGGATTAGGCGTTCTTGGCTTAGGCGGATTATTCCTTATATACAACAACATGTTTGATAATATTAATACTGTAATTAATGTGATTACCGGGTTTTCATTTGGAGCCTCTTCGATTGCTTTATTTGCGCGTGTTGGTGGTGGTATCTATACTAAAGCTGCCGATGTAGGTGCTGACCTTGTTGGAAAAGTTGAGGCAGGTATTCCTGAAGACCACCCTTTAAACCCTGCTACTATTGCAGATAATGTTGGCGATAATGTAGGTGACGTTGCTGGAATGGGTGCTGACTTATTTGAGTCATATGTTGGTTCTATTATAGGTACTATGGTTTTAGGTGCTGCATTCATGACATTACCAGAATTCGAAGGCGCTTTCAATGGACTTAATGCAGTATTACTTCCACTTGCCTTAGCGGGAACGGGTATTATCACATCAGTAATTGGAACTTTCTTTGTTAAAACTAAAGAAGGTGGCAACCCAAAATCTGGATTAACTACTGGTGAGCTAACTTCAGCAGTTTTGTTGATTGCAGCTTCTTATGTCATAATCTCTTACATGCTACCAGAAAGTTGGAGCAATGGAGGTCAAGATTACACTGCAATGGGTGTATTTATCACTACAATAATTGGTTTGGCTTCTGGTCTTGGTATAGGATTTATTACTGAATATTACACAGGTACAGGTACAGGTCCAGTAACAAGTATTGTTAAACAATCAGTAACTGGTTCAGCAACAAATATCATTGCTGGTATTGGTGTTGGTATGATTTCTACAATGATTCCAATATTAATTATCTCTGCGGCTATAATAGGGGCCTATTATTTTGCAGGCTTGTATGGTATTGCAATCGCCGCAGTTGGAATGCTTTCAAATACAGGTATTCAATTGGCAGTTGATGCATATGGTCCAATTTCTGATAACGCAGGAGGTATTGCAGAAATGGCGGAGCTACCTAGCGAGGTTAGAGAAAGAACAGACAAATTAGATGCAGTAGGAAATACAACAGCAGCAATTGGTAAAGGCTTTGCGATTGGTTCTGCTGCACTTACCGCATTGGCTTTATTTGCGGCCTTTATGCAAACAGCAGGTATAGAGACTATTGACGTTGCTAATCCTACAGTTATGGCTGGTTTATTTATTGGCTCTATGCTTCCATACTTATTTTCAGCTTTATCGATGCAAGCTGTTGGGCGTGCAGCCATGAGCATGATTCAAGAAGTTAGAAGACAGTTTGCTTCAATCCCTGAATTAAAAGCAGCTCTTGAGGTAATGAATAAAAACACCGGAGATAGTGATAGCTGGAGTGCTGAAGACAAAGCTACCTTTGAAGCTGGATTAGATAAAGCAGAATATGCTAAATGTGTAGAAATTTCTACTACATCTTCTATTAGAGAAATGGTTTTACCGGGCTTAATTGCTGTGGTTTCTCCTGTTTTAGTTGGCTTCCTAGGCAGCGCTGAAATGTTAGGAGGACTTCTAGCTGGTGTTACTGCATCTGGAGTCTTATTGGCATTATTCCAATCTAACGCAGGTGGTGCATGGGACAATGCTAAGAAAATGATTGAAGAAGGGGCAGTAGTAGATGGTGTTGAATTAGCTAAAGGCTCAGAGGCTCACAAAGCAGCTGTAGTTGGCGACACTGTTGGTGATCCATTTAAAGACACTTCAGGTCCATCTTTAAATATCCTATTAAAATTAATGTCTGTTATCGCATTAGTTATTGCTAGCGCAATCTAGTAAAACAGATCATTACATAAAGGAAAAGCTGTCTTCGGGCAGCTTTTTTTTTACATAATACGTATATTAGATAAGCTAAAATGGAAAGAAAATCCAATAATAAATTAAAGCTTACTATATACACCCTGTTCATTTTATGTATTGGGTTTCCTCAAATATTAGTAGCTCAAAATGGGTTTGAAATAGGGCCTCGTTTAATTCCTAATTACTCCTTTATATTAAACATTGATGACTATAAATCATCCACTAAATACATTGCAAACTTTGGTCTAAATTATGGTTTTGAGATAGCCTATAGCTTAGATGAATATCTGAGTGTCCGATCGGGTTACTATCACATTGTAATTGGGGACACCTATGTTCAAGGCAATGTGCTTATTCAAAAATGGATTAAGTATAACAAAATACCTATTGTATTAAAACTGAATTCAGAGCCTTATGATGGTCGTTTAATTAGCTTTTATTTTGGGCCACAATTGGCTTTTATAAATAATGCAGAACATTTACATGCCAAATATTGCAAGGCAAAGGAGGCTAGAAAAGATAATCCAATTTTTACCATTTTAGATAAACCGATTGAGGAAGAGCAAATGCCGTATGAAGTTTTATATGGAGCAGGATTACATAATACAGAGTACCTTTATAAAGACCGTATGGTTGACATTGTTTTTGGCATGGGTATGGACTGGCCTCTTAATGCTTTCTTTCTACTAAACACTGCTATAATGCTTGAGGTTAGTAGCCATAACATAGAGGACAGAAAAGAGGTATTAAGAGGAGAACCCTTTTGGACAACCTACTGGGGTAATGAAAAAAGAAGCCCCAGCCTTTCAACCAATTTAAGTCTTCAGCTAGGGCTAACTTATGTTTTTAAAAAGCGATTATTATTTAAACTATTTCGCTTTAAAAAAGAACGAGATTTAGAACCTTTCTAGCTCAGAAAAAAAGTAACTACCTTCAATAGCTGCATTTTCATCTGAATCCGAACCATGGACTGCATTACGTCCAATATTTTCAGCATAAAGCTTACGTATTGTTCCTTCTGCCGCTTCCTCTGGATTTGTAGAACCAATCAGAGTTCTAAACGATTCTACGGCATTATCGCCTTCCAAAATAGCGGCAACAATAGGACCTGAAGACATAAAATCAACTAATTCACCGTAGAAAGGTCTTTCCTTGTGAACAGCATAAAAACCACCAGCCTGTGACTTTGTCAAATGAACAAGTTTCATGGCTTTTATTGAAAAACCCGCAGATAGTATATGATCAATAATTTTTCCTGCATGGCCATTGCTCATAGCATCTGGCTTAATCATTGTAAAGGTTCTGTTTCCTGACATTTTTCTTTTTTTTTGTGCGAAAATAAGATAATTCATGCGCAATATGAATTTTGAAATACAATAAAATATTCTGAACTTCATGCCTCTTATGGCTAGAGATATTTCAGCACTAATTCCACATTTAAAAAGCCCTAAAAAGGTGCTTATTACTACGCATGCAAAGCCAGATGGTGATGCAATGGGTTCCTCACTGGCATTAAAACTTCTATTAGAACAGCTAGAACATACAGTAACAGTTGTTGTTCCAACTGATTATCCAGACTTTTTATATTGGATGCCTAATAATGAGCAGGTCTTAATATACCCGGACAAAGAATCTGAATGCAATTCAATTATTGCTGGGGCTGATATGCTTTTTTGCTTAGATTTTAATCATCTAAGCCGAATTAAAAGCATGCAAGCGGCTGTACATAACGCAAAAGGCATTAAGGTGATGATAGACCATCATTTGAATCCTTCAGACTTTGATGATTATCGACTTTCTAAGTCAAGCGCTTCATCAACTGCAGAATTAGTTTATGAGTTTTATGAAACTTTAAAGGAGGATTGTTCTCTAAACAAGGATATTGCAGCATGTATTTATACGGGTATAATGACAGATACGGGTTCTTTTAGATTTGACTCGACTACTGCACGCGTTCATCGCATTGTTGCGGATTTAGTTGACCAAGGCATTAATGTAGGAAGAATACATAATCTTATTTATGATTCTTTCGACGAGAACAGACTTCGGCTCCTTGGCTATCTTTTAGATAAAAAAATGACTGTTTTACCAGAATATAAAGCGGCCTATATAAGCTTAAATAGAAAGGAGCTCCTAAAGTTTAATGTTAAAACAGGAGATACCGAAGGAATTGTAAATTACCCTTTAGGCATTCGTGGCATAGAAGTTGTCGCTATGATTACAGACCGAAGCAATTCTGGCGCCGATCAAAATGAAATAAGACTTTCATTACGCTCAATTGGAGACATTGCTGTGAATGAAATATCAGGAAAATACTTTAATGGAGGTGGTCATAAAAATGCGGCCGGTGGTCAGGTTAATACGAGCATTGAAGATGCTATTAATAAATTTGTAAAAGCTGTATCCGAGTTATGAGAACATTTATGATTGTAATTAGCATGTGTTGGCCTTTGTTATTTTGGGCTCAAACATCCAATGAAGCTAAAATATTAATGGAAAATGGAACTTATGTTCATTTTTATCATGACCAGGAAGGCCCAAAAGCAAAAAAAGGAGATATCATGAGCTTACATATACAAACTTATGTCAATGAAGACTCTTTGTTTTTCTCCTCGTATGATGCCAAAGCGCCTATTGATTACAATATTGGTGACCCTAGTTTTAAAGGAGACTTTATGTCTGGCTTACATTGCATAAGTGAAGGTGATAGTGTAGCATTTTGGGTTTCAGTAGATTCTTTAATTAAATACGGCGTAACAACTGTTGGAAAAAAAGGAGGATATCTAAAATACGTTATTAAAGCATACGCTTTGGATGATGCTGTAAACTTTCAATTAAAACGAAATAAAGCAATAGACAATCGCTTTGATGAAGAAATGCGTATACTCAGTAATTATTTTCAAGCCAATCCCCAAGATGTAAAAAGAACAAAAAGTGGTTTACACTATGTAATAAAATCCAAAGGTGATGGTCCAAAAGGACAAGTCAGGCGTAAGGTTAAAGTTCATTATAAAGGATGGGTGCTCAATGGAAAAGAATTTGACTCCTCATACAAACGAAATGAACCAATTGGTTTTGTACTAGGTCTAAAGATGGTTATACCTGGTTGGGAAGAAGCACTAACATTATTAAATGTTGGGGATAAAGCGACTATTTATATTCCTTCAAAACTAGGATATGGAGTTAAAGGCAATGGCGATGCAATACCTCCAAATGCTATTCTAGTTTTTGATATGGAATTTGTTGAGATGAATTAATTATCTGACCTCCATTTTTTAAAATAAGCTGAGCATCCAGATCCTTTGGGTGACTTTTCTTTTGAAAAACACCTTCCCACATCTCTCCACAATCATTATATAACTTTCCGCCATCTATTATCAATGTACTTCCTGGTTTTAAAATAATTTTGGCAGATTTAGGCAGACTAACATCACGACAAATTGTTAAACAAGAAAAAGGTCCAAGCAATAAATTCCCTCTTAATTCTTTACTCGAACACCACTGGACAGTATCCTGAGTAGCAATTTGTACACTTTGCGTCCAATCTAAAGAGCACCAATTCTTCTTAAGAATTTTTCGAGTAAAATTTCTGTCCTTAGATAAATTGCGATGTATCTTCCCTATTTGACATGGTGATAAGGCACTTTGCCATGCATTATAATCCATCATATTATTGGAGACTTTACTAGCACATGGGCCGTTTTTAGTATAATTCCAACAATTTGGATTTGGTGGCGTATCATCGCATCCATCATTAACCCATGAATGACCCAAGCCAAGAACATGACCAATCTCATGATTCATTAAACCAGCGGCAAAATTTGGGCCTCGTATCCAAAACTCTCCATTATCCTTCCATATTGTATCTGTTAGCAATCTAAAGCAACCTGCTAGTTTGACAAATTTTAAGGTCCCCATGCCCCTTCCAGCAATACCTCCATAAGTCTTGGATGCTATACTGTCTGGATGATCTTCAATCATAAATATATGAGCAACGCTATCTTTTTTCGCATACTTAGACCAAAGTGCTGAAGACATCACATTGTATCTATCATCTTTATGATCAAAATACCAATCCTTAGCTTCTTTATGATACGTTACTCCCTCTACTTCATATTGTATTCTTGTTGGAAGTACTGGCGTACTATTTCCTTTAGGCAAACGCATTTTTTGATTATTGGCAAGTTTATTATTGGCTTCCCAAATCAATTCATCAATATAGCGTTTACCTGATTTTAGGTTGAAATTATTGTCTCCTTTTAAATTATCAATTATGTAAAAATGAAGTCTAATTGTGCGCTCACTAATACTAAAATCTTTTTTATCTAATGGAATATAATCTTTAAATCCCAATCGACATTTTTTCTTTTTTAGCCCTAACTGATTATTATAAGTGGTTGGTAATAATGCTATTAATTGAGGACTATAACAGGCACCGATAATTAGGAAGAAAAAAAAGAAGATTATTGTAAATTTGAACTTCATTAAACGCAAATTAGTCATGTATAAGTTAGGGATTTTATGTTTAATTATGGGTGCATTAATTTTATTTTCTTGCACAAATCATCAAAGTGGTATACAAGCTCATATTAAAGAACTTGAGGAAGAAATTGGCCAAAAAATATTTACTCCTGAATTAGACAAAGACAAAATCTATTTGATTAGAGAATTATACACAGAATATGTTAAGCGATATCCTAAAGATACCCTTTCTCCAATCTATTCTTTTCGATTAGCGCAATCCTTTGCTCATTCAAAAGACTACTCAAAAGCAATTGAGCAATTAGATGAAATCCAATCAAAATATGCAAAGACAAAAGTAGCTCCAAAGGCATTATTTTTTAAAGCTTTTTTGTATTGGGAAAAAGTCAATAAAAAGAAACTAGCAGCAGAAACTTTTGCCTTATTTCTAAAACTTCACCCTGATCACCATCTTGCTTCAGATGCAAAAACTTCCATAAGTCTAATTAAAAATGAATCTAATATGGAAGAAATTATTCGGGAAAAAGAAACTAGCTAAATTTCTAATGAACCACGTAAAACTTTATGCAATTCTTCTATACTCACTTTTGAATATAATTGTCCCTTACGAGCATAAGAAAAATTCCCTGTCTCTTCTGATACAATAATTGCTAATGCATCTGTATGTTCTGTGATACCTACTGCAGAACGATGTCTTAAGCCTGCCCAATTAGGAATGTCTGCACTGTCTGATACAGGCAAAATGCATTTAGCGGCTACAATTTGGTTGTTGGCAATAATCATCGCTCCATCGTGCAATGGTGCATTTTTAAAGAAAGTGCTTAATATCAAGTCAGAGCTTAAATTTGCATTCATATTAACACCCGTACTTGAGAAATAAGGCAAGTCAGTACTGTGTGCTAGAACGATTAAAGCACCTGTTTTACTTTCTGACATGCGCATCAGTGCTTTGTACAAAGATTTTATTGCCGTACCAGAATTGGCGGACTCCCACTTGCCCGACTTAAATTGCTGCCAAAAATTTCCATTACTAAATATACCACCCCGACCAATTATTAAAAGAAAGCGGCGAATTTCAGGCTGAAAAACTACAATTAACAATAGCACACCTGCCCCAACAAAAGTTCCTAAAAGAGAAGAAAGCAACTTCATATCCAAGGCTTCCACAATAAAGTGCAACAAGTAAATTGAAAGTAATCCGAAAAAGATATTGAACGCAATACTGCCTCTTAATAAACGATAAATTTGATAGATCACAACAGCGACAATTAGAATCTCTAGAACATCAATTATTCCAATACTTAAAAAACCAATATTAAACAGCAGCATATACAGACCAAATTTTTACCGCCTCTTTAGCTTCTCTTACATCATGAACTCTTAATATATTAGCACCTTGCTCAAGCGCTAACACATGCGCTGCTGTAGTACCATTTAATGCTTCTTCAGCACTGACATCAAGCGTCTTTTGAATCATAGTTTTTCTTGATAAGCCAACCAGCAAAGGGCAGTTGTAATGCTTGAATTTAGTTAAATTTTTAAGTAACTTAAAATTGTCATTTAAGCTTTTACCAAATCCAAAACCAGGATCTAAAAAAACTTGACTTATTCCAAAATATTTCAGCTTTTCTAAGCCAAGCTCAAAGAAATCACCTATTTCTTTAACTATGTCATTATAATAGGTAAATTCTTGCATATTTTTAGGGTTACCTCTCATATGCATTAATATGTAAACTGCCTCATGCGATTTACAGACTTTTAGCAATTTATCATCTAAACTAGAGGCTGATATATCATTCAAAATTTGAAAACCTTCACTTAAACAATAGTCTGCTACTTCCGAATGATAAGTATCAATACTAAAACAGGTTCCAGGGAAATGCCTCATTAAATGAGGAACATATTTTTTCAACTTAACGAGCTCTTCAGAAGCTTTTGATAAAGAAGCACCAGGTCTTGATGATGTTGGTCCAATATCGATAATATCTGCACCCTCTTTAATTTGAGCCTCCACCCTATTCATAAATCCATCCAAATCTTGCGCCCTGCTATTTTCATAAAAGGACTGCTCATCTAAATTTATTACTCCCATAATTAAAGGGTAATCAAAGTTAGTCTTAAATCCATCCATCAATAAAAGGTGTTTTTTAAAAAATTACTATCTTTAGGGGCCTCCAATTAAAGAGTAAAATTATAATTTTTAATCATAATATAGCATGGTAAATAAAACGAATGAGCAATTTGATATTATAATGCAAAAATGCCGTTCAGTTTTTCTAAGCAAAGCTAAAGATTACGGTACCTCATGGCGTATTTTTAGACTACCCTCTATTACTGATCAAATATTCATAAAAGCTAAACGTATTCGAACCATTGATGAAACTGGCGTTAATAAAGTTGGTGAAGATGCGGAATCAGAATATATGGGCATAGTGAATTATTGCATTATGGCCTTAATTCAAATGAATCTTAGAAAAGATGCTCCTGAAGATTTGGACATGGATGAACTTACTTGTATTTATGATAACACTGTTGCTGAGACCAAGTCTTTAATGCAAGCTAAAAACCATGATTACGGTGAAGCATGGAGGGATATGCGCTTAACTTCTTTTTCAGACATGTTATTAGTAAGATTAAAACGCATAAAACAAATTGAAAGTAATAAAGGACAGACAAGTGTTTCTGAAGGTATAGATGCTAATTATCAGGACATGATAAATTATGCCATTTTTGCATTAATTAAACTACATGAAGCAAATGAGACTTCTAGCTAAAATATCGTGTGTAATTGTTGGTGTGCTTTTTATTCTTTCGGGACTTGTAAAGGCTGTTGATCCACTTGGTTTTTCTTATAAACTTGAAGAATACAATGCAGTAGCTGGATTAAGTGCTTTAGATTTCACTTCTTTATTTTTAGCCATAAGTCTTTGCGCTTTAGAAATACTCATTGGCTTTAGTCTGCTGCTTAGATGGAAAGTCTCATTTTGGTCATCTATCTTGCTTATTCTTATCGTGTTTTTCACCTTTCTAACGGGAGCATCTGCAATATTTGGTGTTGTAAAGGACTGTGGATGTTTTGGAGATGCCTTAAAATTAACACCAACTGAGTCTTTTATAAAAGACCTTATATTATTAGTCTTAAGCCTTATCATATACGCTCAGCGACTATATTTATTCCCACTTTTTAAAGAGGCATTAGCCAATCGATTGGTTTTAACCTTAGGTGCATTAGCCTCTTTGAGTATTTCGTATATTGGAATTAATCATTTGCCAATAATAGATTATCGTGCCTATAAAATTGGAAATAGCTTAATTGAAAAAATGCAAGATGGGATTCCAGAAGAAGTTGAAAGCAAATTTATATATAAAGAAAAATCCAGTTCTAAGGAACAGACCTTTAGTACTGAAGACATTTTGAACCTAGATTATGACAAATGGGAGTTTGTAGATGTAAAACACACTATAATTAAAGAAGGAAAATCTGCTTCTATATCTGATTTTATGATTTTAGACCCCTTTGGAGCAGACCGTACTATTGAAATTCTACAAGAAGACAAATATCAAATATGGGTAATTAGCTATGCAATGAATAATGCTAATAAGGACGCATTTAAGGGAATAGCTTCTTTAGCTAATGAACTACAAGGTATTTCATTTCTTGGACTTACAAATGGTTCGCCTGAGGAAAATGAAAATTTCAGACATGACATACAAGCTGCTTTTCCTTTTTTCAGTGCTGATCAAACAGCTTTAAAGACAATGATACGGTCCAATCCTGGAATCATGCTAATAAAGAATGGGAAAGTTTTAGAAAAATGGCATTATAATGATGGGATAGATGCATCATTAATTAAATCAAAGCTAGAATAAATGAATTACCTCTTAAAACGTTTGGCTTATGGCATAGTTGTGCTATTTGGAGTTGTAATGATCATCTTTGCTTTATTTAATGCACTTCCTGACCCTGCACGCCTAACTCAAGGTCAGAGGACCGACCCCGAATCTATTGAGCTAGTGCGGAAAGAATTAGGTTTAGATAAAGCCTGGCATGAAAAGCTTAAAATGTACTTAAATGATCTTTCCTTTGTATCACTGCACAATGACACTGAAGAAAATTTAATCAAGTATGATTATAATAAAATCTTAACTGTAGGTAATACCGCCATTGTATTTAAGCTTCCTTATTTAAGACGGTCCTACCAGAGTAAAAGAAAGGTTATGGAGATTATTTTAGATGCATTACCAAAAACTATTCTTTTGGCATTAACCTCTATTTTGATTGCAACTGTACTTGGTATACTATTAGGTATTGTTTCTGCCGTTTATAAAGATACATTTTGGGATAAACTTGCTATTTTCCTTTCTACTGGAGGATTTTCTACACCTTCTTATGTTGCAGCTATTGTTATTGCTTATGTCTTTGGCTATTTACTTTCTGATTATACAGGTCTTAATATGAGAGGCAATATGTATGAGATTACTTTAAACGGTAAAGAACTTATGCTTAAAAACCTCATTTTACCAGCCATTACTCTAGGTATTCGACCAGTTTGTATAATTATGCTATTAACTCGAAGCTCTATTTTAGATGTTTTATCCCAAGACTATATCCGTACCGCTGTTGCAAAAGGTTTGAACAAACGCACAGTTTTATTTAAGCATACATTACGCAATGCATTAAATCCAGTACTTACAGCCACAACTGGATGGTTTGCTTCTTTATTAGCAGGATCATTTTTCGTGGAAATAATTTTTGACTGGAAGGGCTTAGGTTATTATACGGTTAAAGGTATTGAAAACCTAGACTTTCCTGTTGTCATGGGCTCTATACTATTTATAGCTACTGCTTTTGTGATTATTAATATTCTAGTGGATCTACTCTATAAAGTCTTAGATCCTAGAGTAACATTGGATAATTAATGCGGCTCTGTATTATAGGATTTATGGGGGCTGGAAAAAGCAGTTTAGGCAAGCTTGTATCGTCTAGACTCAAACTTCCTTTCATTGATCTAGATGATTATATTGAAACAAAAATGTCATTAAGCATCTCAGAAATTTTCAAACAAAAAGGTCAGACAACATTCAGAGAAATTGAAAATTACTGTTTAAGAGAAGTTCTGGATTTAGAAACTGCTATAATTAGCTTGGGAGGTGGAACACCATGTACTAAGGATAATATATCTCTAATAAAGGAAAAAAGCCTTAGCTTATTTATTGACCTTCCGATAAATATGTTATTTAATCGTCTAAAAAATGCTCGCAGACCCAGACCACTTATTCAAGATTTAAATGAAAAAGAACTTAAAGTGTTCATTGAGGATACAATGCTAAAGAGAAGACCTTATTATAGTCAAGCAAATAAGCATGTGTATTCCTCTAAAGATTCAATAGATGAGGTTTTACATTGGCTCAACACAAATAAGCGTTGAAGGCACCGTCCTGAACACTGACTTCAATATGTTCCTTCATTGTTGTTGACAAACTAAGACCTACGTAATCCACAGAAACTGGAAAAAGCTTATGCTTTCTATCTACCAATGCTAATGTTCTTAGTTGCTTAGGCCTAATATTTAAAAATGGCTTGAGAGAGTAAGTCAATACACGACCAGTGTTAGCCACATCATCAACAATTATAATACTCTCGCCAGTTAATTTATTAACATCTGTATCTAATTTTGCAACCGATTGATCCGACAACTTTTTATTAATACTTAGACGAATCAATTCAATTGACTTATCACCTAATTCCAATAAAATATCATTTAGTCTCTGAGCTAATTCATAACCCCGCTCTTCAATACCAATTAGAACAATTTTCCTCTCAGAATAATGATCTTCAAGAATTTGCAATGCCATTCTCTTCATCTTTTGAATACAATTATGAGAATCAAGAATTAACTTACAGGATTTATTTGACTCCATTTTACCGTCTTATTATTAACTTCAAAGTTCATTATTTTTCTTAAATTAAAAAAAGCAAAATTCTGTATACATGTATCGTCTTTTGATAATATACATTTCTATTCTATTTAATCCGCTCCTATTTTCTCAAGAAAACTATGTATTTAAGCCAATGGATTTTAAGCCAATGGTTGATAAAAAAGATATCAAAAGCGCAGCACTTGTACAAGGCAATGTATCTAAAATCAAGGCATTTGTTGAAAGCAGAGGGGGCAAATTTAAATTTGCTCATGGGGATATTGCTTCTGTACACATACCTTATATCATTACTAGGGAGCTGGAGATGAAGCCATGGGTAAAGCTTATTGAATTCGAATCAAATAGGATCCGTCCATTGTCGGACACAATGCTAATAAACAACAATATTACACCTTTACATAATGGTATAAGTCCATTAAATGACACCACAAACGGTGAGGGTGTGATTATTGGCTTTCTAGATACTGGCGTAGATTTTAATCATGATGACTTTAAAGACGCTAATGGTAATTCAAGAATCCTATCTATTTGGGATCATAATGATTCATCTGATGTCAATCGAATTCCTTTGAAATATGGTTATGGACAAGTCTGGACGCATTCCGATATTGATGGAGGAATTTGTGGGCATGATGACCCATCAAACTATTATGGTCATGGGACTATGGCAGTTGGTGTTGCTGCAGGTAATGGTCTTGCAAGTAATGAATTCATAGGGGTTGCACCAAAATCAGACATTATAGTAGTAGCCATGAATTTTGATGCAGATGATTTTAATTCTAGCGTTGCAGATGCCATTGACTATATTTTTGAAATAGCGGATTCTTTAGGTAAACCGTGCGTAATTAACACTAGCGTTGGAGAATATACAGGATCTCATGATGGATCTGATCTTTCAGCACAAATCATTGACACAATGATTAAATCAAAAAATGGGAGAATTGTAGTTGCATCTGCAGGTAATGCTGGACATATTCCTTATCATCTTAAAGCAGACTTAAATACAGACACTAATTTTACTTGTTTTGAGCCTTATTTCTATAATTCAGGCATAGGAGATGTTGTTTATATTGACCAACTTTATGGGGATATAGACAGCCTAAAAGATGCATATTTTTCTATTGCATGCCATAGAAATGATAATGCGATGACAAAAGTTGGCACCTCAAGCTATATTAAGGTTGGTGACCTCAATTTATCAACTGGACCTAATGCCATATACAACGTCATGAATATTAATTCAAATAGTGGAGGAAACACTATAGCAACTTCATTAGTAGTTTTAAGAAAAGCTGGAATAAATGAAGATAAATATTATCTGCAATTTTTTAATTATGGAGATTCTGTAAACAGTAATTATAAATATAGCTTAAGCTATACGGGAATTGGTTCGTTTGATCTTTGGAGCCATTTGAATTTAACTGAAAGTAGTACGATAACAACAGTTATTCCCGATAGTGCTCAATATCCCGAATTTAAGAGATATACTATGCCAGATTTGAACAGTACACTTGTTAGTAGTTGGCAATGTCTTAGCAGTGTAACTACAGTAGCAAATTATACTAATAGAATGAACTGGCTAGACTATAATAACGTACTTCAAACTCAGGCAAGCTGTGGTTATAGTCCTAATACACCAGGTAAAATCTCCCACACGTCAAGTCTTGGCCCTGCGAGAAACGGAATATTAAAACCTGATATTACCGCAAGCGGTGATTTTACTTATTCTAGTGCGCGACTGGCAACAGCTGCAAGTTTTAGCTCTTCAAATACTTGTAAACTAGCCCCAACGGGTAAACATACGCGAAATGGTGGCACTTCAACATCTTCTCCAGTAGTTGCAGGCGTTGCAGCTTTATTTCTCCAACGCTTTCCAAATGCAAATTACAGTCAATTTCAACATCATTTAAAAAGCACGGCAAATGCTGATAATTATACTGGAGCAGTACCTAATAATCAATGGGGTTTTGGGAAACTTAATGCGTTTGAATTAATCAAAAATGTTTGTCCCACAATAAATATTTCAGCCCAAACTACAAATGTAAGTTGTAATGGATTAAATGATGGATCTGTGTCAGTAAACATTTCTGGAGGCACAAATCCCTATATTATTGATTTAGGCACAGCTGACACTAATGCTCTTTTTGCCGGAAATTATACAATAATAACAACAGACAGCAATGGGTGCACCAAAAGTGATAGTTTTACAATAACAGAACCAGACTTGCTGAAATTAGATACCGTTGTGAATAGAATAATCTGTCATGGGGATACTAACGGAAGCATATTTTTAAATGTTTCTGGTGGATATGGATTATATGATTTTTTATGGTCAAATAATGCTAATGACTCTGTCATAACTGATTTAGGAAGTGGAGCATATTCTGTTACCGTTTCTGATGCTAACAGTTGTACTGATAGCTTAGAAATAATAATTAGCGAGCCAGATGAGCTTATATTAGATTTAGGCAACGACACGACTATTTGCTCTAATGAAATCTTCACAATCAATATACCCTTGTTCGACAGCATATTATGGAATACTGGAGAAAACTCAACTAGTCTTCAAATAATTGACTCAGGCTCTTTCTCTGTTATTGTATTTGACAGTTTTATGTGCTCTGCGCATGACTCTATCAATATTTTTTATGACAGCTTGAAAAATGTTCAAACTAGCTTCATCTATTATATTCAAAATGATAGTATATTTTTCACAGATTCTTCTTTAAATGCAGACCAATATAAATGGTATTTTGGTAATGGAGATAGTAGTTCCCAAGCAAATCCAATTCATCATTACGATAGTAGTGGTATGTATTATGTAGTTCTAGAAAGCAAAAATCAATGTTTTGTAGATAGTAGTGCTCAATGGGTTCACTTTATCATGACAGGTATGATTGATAATAAACAGTGGATAAATACGCTTTATCCAAACCCAAGCAGGGAAATGCTCTTTATTAATTTAAAAAAATCACCCCTACAACCTATTGTTTTAAAAATTTATAATAATTTTGGACAGTTACTGAGGAATAAAAACCTAGGTAATAGAATGGAAGGTCATGTTAAAATTGACGTCTCAACATTGCCCCAAGGTCATTATACACTCTCATTAGAGGATGAGACAAAAGTGGAAACAATAAAGTTCATTATAAACTGATGACTTAAATATGGAAACAAAACAGATAACTTTTATAGTATTTATGTTAGTAATGCTAGGTGTTTTTGGATACACAATACACCGCTTATGGGGATTTATAGGACTAACTAAAGCCGGTTTCCCAATCGACAAAATTGGAGAACGGATTAATTTAACCCTAAAAGTTGCCTTTGGGCAAACAAAAATACTAGATCGACCAATAATTGGTATTATCCATGCTCTAGTTTGTTTGAAGGGCTATTAATTATTACAGTTGATACAGCTGAAAAACCTTTGACGAACATTAAGAAGTTAGAACAATGAAAATGCCTATATTTACATGTACATAAGCATAAAATGAACTTAAGTATTCTTTTTTTCTCCATTATTGCGTCTTTAGGGATTGCTTTCTTTTGTTATAATATTTGGAAAATAATATACAATATAAATCTTGGCCTTAATATTGAACGTAATGATCAAAAAATCAATAGACTCAAAACAATGCTACTTGTAGCTTTCGGTCAAAAAAAGATGTTTTCAAGACCTATCCCAGCAGTGCTTCACTTTTGCCTTTATTTTGCTTTTGTCATTACTCAGATTGAGCTTTTAGAGATCTTTGCTGATGGAATCTTGAATGAACACCGGATTTTCAGAGACGATTTGGGAGGTTTTTACACTTTTGTAATTAGCTTTATTGAGATTTTATCAGTTGCTGCTTTTGTTGCGACAATCGCATTTTTGGTGAGAAGAAATCTTCTTAAGCTTCCTAGATTTAATATGAATGAAATGATTGGTTGGCCTACAAAAGATGCCAACCTTATCTTAATTTTTGAGCTCATTTTATTAGTTTGTATTTTTACCATGAATGGTGCAGACGAGGTACTGTATCAAAGAGGTGCCTCACATGCCAGTATGGGAAATGAAGGTAGTTTCGGTTTTAGCGTCTCATCCTTTTTAGGGCCCTTCTTTTTTGATTTACTTAGTACGCATAACTTACACATTGTTGAAAGAATAGGTTGGTGGGGACATCTATTTATGGTGTTGGTATTCTTGAATTATCTACCCTATTCTAAACATTTCCATATCATTCTGGCATTTCCAAATACTTATTACTCCAATCTAGAGAAAAAAGGGAAATTTACAAACATGGATAGTGTGACTAATGAAGTGAATCTTATGATGGATCCGAACGCAGACCCATATGCAGCTCCTGACCCGAATGCTGCACCACCGTCTAGATTTGGAGCTAAAGATATTACAGATCTTTCATGGAAAAACCTTATGGATGCATATACTTGTACCGAATGTGGTCGATGTACTTCATCCTGTCCGGCAAATCAAACGGGTAAGCTTCTTTCCCCTAGAAAAATAATGATGGATACAAGAGATCGTCTTGTCGAATTAGGTGAAAGTAAAAGAAAGAATGGAAAAGATTTTGAAGATGGTAAATCTCTAATCGGAGATTATATTTCAGAAGAAGAGCTTTGGGCTTGTACCTCGTGCAATGCTTGCGTAGATGAGTGTCCGGTAAATATTGATCCTCTTTCTATTATAATAGATTTAAGAAGATATTTGGTAATGGAAGAATCTAAAGTGCCAAATGACCTAACGGGAATGCTGACCAATATTGAAAACAATGGAGCCCCATGGCAATTCTCACCTTCAGATAGAATGAACTGGGCTGAAGAAATAGTTATAAAAGCTTAAATTTGCCAAAGCATGAGTGAGAAAAAAACGATTAGTGTACCAACAATGGCAGAATTAATGGCCCAAGGCAAAAAACCAGAAATATTGTTTTGGGTTGGCTGCGCAGGTTCGTTTGATGATAGATATCAAAAAGTAACACGAAGCTTTATCAAAATATTAGAACATGTGGGTATTAGCTATGGTGTTTTAGGCATGGAAGAAGGCTGTACAGGAGACCCTGCCAGGCGGTCAGGCAATGAGTTTTTATTTCAAATGCAGGCTAAAATGAACATCCAATTATTAGATGGCTATGAGGTAAAAAAAGTAGTAACTGCTTGTCCTCATTGTTTTAACACCTTAAAAAATGAATATCCTGATTTAGGAGGAAACTATGAAGTTATTCATCATTCTAGCTTTTTACAATCCTTAATCGACGAAGGAAGAATTAAAGTTGAAGAAGGTGGACATTTTAAAGGAAAGAAAATCACTTTTCATGACTCGTGTTATTTAGGAAGAGCTAATGATATTTATGAGGCTCCAAGGAAAATCCTTGAAGAATTAGATGCGGATTTAGTTGAAATGAAAAGAAATAAGGCAAAAGGTCTTTGCTGTGGTGCGGGGGGAGCTCAAATGTTTAAAGAAGCTGAAAAAGGGCATAAGGAGGTTAATATTGAACGAACAGAAGATCTTTTAGAAACAAATGCTAAAATTGTTGCTACTGCATGCCCTTTTT
>CAJXBJ010000010.1 GCA_913050195.1 uncultured Saprospirales bacterium | reverse complement strand
TATGCAGAAGCGAATGGAATTAGGGTAGATACAGCTAGAGTAAATAATATTCTTTTCTATCCATTTGAAGTATCAAAAGGCCTTAATTTAGAAATTTGGTTTGGTTTGTATGATACAGATGCAAATGGGGATTTTCTTGGCGCTGCTGATTTTAGTTACAATAAAGTTAAACTAGCAACAAGGCCATCATACATGCCTAATGCAATAGAACAAAGTTTAAATGTATCAACTATTCCGAATTGGAAACCTAGCCTTTATGGAAACAATCTTCCATACTATCATAGTATAAGTCTTAATACTAGTAGTTATAATGTTGGAGATATTATCTATATGCAAGTAATTGTAAATGATAATGATAATGTAGAAAACGTTACTATTCCTGGTTTAGGAGCTCAAACATATTTACAAACTTATTTCTCATTTGTAGTGATATGAAACTAAGAAGTTTGATATGTATACTTATTATGAATTGTTTCATATATAGCTGTAAAAAAAGTGAAAGTGAAGATGAACAATCCAAAGGACCAATTTCTGATATTCCAGAAATAAGTTTAATAAGTGTAAGACCGACCAATGTTATTGAGTTTCAGGATTCTATTGTATTTGTTATTGAATATATAGATGGAAACGGAGATATAGGTACAGAAAATGCAGATACTAAATCATTATATTTGACGGATAACAGAGCTAATATTACTGAATCGTATCATATACCTCCACTTGCCCCGTTAAACTCAAGCATTGCCATTCAAGGTAACTTAAACGTCGTTTTAAATAAGACAGCATTATTTGGCACAAACAATAGTGAAATTGCAACTTTCTCAATCTACTTAGTTGATCGGGAAGGCAATTCATCCAATACAGTTACGACAGGAAGCATTACAATAAGTAAGTAGCTATTATTAAGCATAAATTACTTGGGTGCTAATCTCAAAGTAATAAAGGCAATAATTCCGTATATAATATTTGGAATCCAAGCTCCTAACAGAGGTTCAAGCCCAGCTTTCATAGAATACATAACAGTAACTCTACTAATGAAAAAATAGCTAACGGCTATCAAAACGCCTGTTACAATATGTTTACCTGTTCCGCCCCTTGATTTGTGCGCTGATAAGGTAATGCCAATAAGCACTAATATGTAAATTACAAAGGCTTTTGCAGTGCGTTCATGAAGCACTACTTCATAAGCAGGTACTAGGTCAGAGCCTTTAAGCCTTTCTTCTTCAATAAAACTTAGTAGTTCTGCAGTAGTTAGATTTTCTAAGAGGTCTTCTTTCCTGCCAAAGTCTTTCGGGGTCATTTCGATAAGGGTATCTAATTTGCTTCCCTTGTAAAAAGACTCTTTGCCATTCTTGAATTTTCGTAGCTTGTATGAAGGTATAAACCAACTATTTGTTTTGGATATCCACTTTATTCTTGGAGCATTTAGCTTTGAGATTAGATGGCCACTTTGATTATATTTCTCCAAAGCAAATTTATATCCTATAGTATCTCTTGAATTGAAGCTCTGAACATATGCAATAGTTTGTTTGTTGAGCTGAATGTTTATGTTTCGGTTTGTGTTGTTGTAGGGGTTTCGTATGTAGGCATTCTCAAAATCGAGACGCTGCTTATTGGCCTTTGGTAATATTTCATGATAAATATAGTAACTCATGAATACTAAAAGTGTTGTTGCAATAAAGTAAGGCCTCAAAAAACGATAATAACTAACGCCTCCATTTAAAATAGCGACTATTTCAGAACGCATTGCTAATCTTGATGTACAATAAACCACTGATAGGAATATAAATAGGGGAGCAAGTAACATACCTATATAGGGAACAAAGCTCAAATAGTAATCTTTAATAATCATTCCTATAGTGGCATCACCTCCCAGAAAATCTTCAAGCTTTTCTTTAGTGTCAAAGATGATAGCAATGAGTATAAATAGGGAAGTTCCTATAAAGAAAGAAGATAAAAATTGTGTAATAATATATCTGTCTAATCGTTTCACTATAATCTTTTGGTTATGCGTTTTATGGTTTCATCTTTCCAATGAGCAAATGTGCCATTTTCAATTTGGTTTCTACTTTCTTCCATAACCCACATATAAAAACTTAAATTAATTATGGTTGCAATCTGAGCACCTAATATTTCATTACAACGCATCATGTGACGCAAGAAAGCTTTGCTATATTCCTGAGCTGCAAATGTTTGACTTTTGGAATCTATTGGTGAATGGTCATTCTCCCATTTTTTATTTCTGATATTCATAATACCATCATGTGTAAATATCATTCCATTCCGTGCATTTCGGGTGGGTAGTACGCAGTCAAACATATCTATTCCTAAGCTTATACACTCGAGTAGGTTTTGAGGTAGACCAACACCCATTAAATAACGTGCTTTGTCTACTGGTAGTATATTACAAACGACTTCGGTCATTTCATACATCATATCATGAGGTTCTCCTACGGAAAGCCCTCCAATAGCATTTCCCTCACGATCCATAGAGGCAATGTATTCTGCTGATTTTTTTCTCAGGTCTTTATATACACTACCTTGAACAATGGGAAACAAAGTTTGACTATAACCATATAAGTCTTCTGTTTGATCAAAGTGGGTGCAGCAGCGTTTTAACCATCTATGGGTCATGTGCATTGACCTTTCAGCGTACTTATATTCACAAGGATAGGGAGTGCACTCATCAAAAGCCATAATGATATCAGCGCCTATAACGCGTTGTATGTCCATTACATTTTCAGGTGTAAAAAGATGATAAGATCCATCAATATGCGATTGAAAACGAACGCCTTTTTCTGTGATTTTTCTCATCTGTGCTAATGAATAAACCTGATAGCCTCCACTGTCTGTTAATATAGGTTTATCCCATGCATTGAATTTATGTAATCCACCAGCGGACTTAATGATTTCTAAGCCAGGTCTTAGATATAGGTGATAAGTATTACCAAGGATAATGTCTGGATTGATTTCTTCCTTTATATCCTTAATATGAACTGCTTTTACTGCGCCTAGTGTTCCAACGGGCATGAAGGCTGGAGTTTGAATATCACCATGATCAGTGCTAACAATACCTCGTCTTGCATTAGATGATTTATCCTTCTGTTTAATTGTAAATTTCATAGTCTTATTGAAGCACAAAAATATTCTTAATTTTAAACATTAATTCCATTTATGGCCTATATCTGTGATAATGACTTCTTAGCCTTCTTGCTTTTATCCCTTTGTTCTCTAGCAACACTAATTCAATTTGTTGTTTATCGTTTTTTTTTAAAGGTGCTAAATCTAAGTGAAAATACTAACGGTCAAGCTGATATCTTAAACAAACCTTTACCAAGTGTCTCCGTTATTATTTGTGCTAAAAATGAAGAACAGAATCTATCCGCCTGCTTAGAAAGTCTTTTGAAGCAGGAATATCCGGATTATGAATTAATTGTAGTTAATGATAATTCAACAGATAACACTCTAGAGATTCTAAATAAATTCAAGAAACAATACAGTCATCTTAGAGTTAAGACGCTTCAAAGTAAGGATAATAACTACATAGGTAAACGTTATGCACTTCTTAATGGTGTTAAAATGGCTAGGAATGATTTTTTGCTTTTTTCTGATGCAGATTGTAAGGCTGTAAGTAATCTATGGATTTCAAAAATGATGTTATCTAGAAAGGATAATACAAAGATTGTTTTGGGGCATGGCCCTTATTATTCCAATGGCTCATTATTGGATTCTTTATTCTTATTTGAAAATACCTATACAGCTATTAAGTACTTTTCAGCGCTGTCTAATGCTAATCCGTATATGTGCGTAGGTCGAAATTATGCTGTAGAACGAGATTTTTTTATCCACAATTTGAACTCGCTCAAAAATGCGCCAAGCCTGTCGGGAGATGATGATTTATTTGTTAACCGTTTAAGCAGCGCTGATAATACCGTAGCATGTTTGGATTCTTCAGCTTATATGTATTCAGAATCACCAGCATCGTTGATTGATTATATCAAGCAAAAAAGGCGTCATATGTCTGCAGGAGTTCACTATAAGTCAAGGGATAAATTTTGGTTAGGTTTTGAATTCTTGCTTCCAATATCTCTTTATGTAGCTTATTTTATCGGTTTATTTTGTACTTCTTTTTGGCCTTGGTTTTTGACTTTGTTTATACTAAAAGTACTTCTTCAGTCATTGGTATTTAGAAAACTGTTCACTTTATTCGACAATAGAACACCTATGGTTCACATTCCTATTCTTGATTTGACCTATTTTATTTTAACTTTGGTCATCATTATTTCAATTAAAATTAACTCGAACGTTAAATGGCAGTAAATCCAAACTTTTCAGATAGAGCAAAGGAAGATTATAGATTAGTCTCAATGGCTTTGGAGCATGATGATCAACAGGCTTATGCAATGATTATGAAACGCTATAGAGACTCTGTGAATTTTGTTTTAATGAAAATGGTTCACAATACTGAAGATGCAGAGGATTTGACAATAGAGTCTTTTTCAAAAGCTTTCAAGAATCTGCCAAAGTATGACCCCCAGTATAGTTTTAGTACCTGGCTTTATAAAATTGCCATGAATAATGCTATTGATTTTATTAGAAAGAAAAAGCGTCTTAAAAGCGCTGCTAATAAGACGCTAAGCTTAGATGAGCCTTTTGCAAATAAGGATGGTGATACCATGGAAGTAAATATTATTTCAGGAGCGAAGGATCCAGAGGAGTTGTTTATGAAAGAGCAGCGTAAGGAACTTGTTCAGGAGGTAGTAAATCAATTAAGTCCTCGTTATAAGAAGCTAATTCAATTGCGATACTTTAAGGAGTATTCGTACAAAGAAATATCTGAGGAGTTAGAGCAACCAATTGGCACAATAAAGGCCCAGCTATTCCGGGCTAGAGAGGTTTTGAATAGCACCCTCAAACATACTAAGGATCGAATCTAGTTAATGGAGTTGATTAGGCAACACTTTCCGCAGCTCACAACTTTACAATTTGAGCAATTTGCTTTGCTTAATGAATTATATGCGGAATGGAATTCCAAGATAAATGTAATAAGCAGAAAAGATATGGATGCTTTTTATGAGCGCCATGTTTTACATTCATTAGCTATTGCTCTTCATCATGATTTTAAGAATGGAGATACGATTTTAGATTTAGGGGCTGGTGGTGGATTTCCTGGAATACCTTTGGCTATACTTTTTCCCTTTAATCGATTTTATCTTTTGGATTCTATTCAAAAGAAAACAAAGGTTATGCAGGCCGTGGTGGACAAACTTAAGCTGCATAATGTGCAAGTAGTTAATACTCGTGCTGAGCGATTTTATAAGCCATATAATGTGGTTGTGTGTAGAGCTGTAGCTCAGCTTATTCAATTGGATAGTTGGATAAAGTCAACGAGAAAGAGCTTAACAGAATTAAGGTATCTTTTTCTAAAGGGTGGGGATTTAAAGGATGAATTGAATGTTTTCAAAAATAAGAATAGAAAACGAATTCAATCTTTAAAAATAATTAGTCTTTCAGATTTATATTCGGAAGTATTTTTTGAACAAAAGTATTTATTAGATATTCGAATTCATGCATAATGATGAGTTGTACATGTCACGCTGTATTGATCTAGCAAAAAAAGGATTTGGTAGTGTTTCTCCTAACCCTATGGTTGGTGCTGTTATTGTGCATAATGGTCATATAATTGGAGAGGGGTATCATGAGAAATTTGGAGGGCCTCATGCTGAGGTTAATGCAGTTGAATCAGTAAAGGACAAAAGTGCATTAAAGTATTCTACAATATATGTTAGTTTAGAGCCGTGTAGTTTTAAAGGCAAAACAGGCGCTTGTCTTGATTTAATTTTAAAGCATGGGTTTTCTAAAGTTGTTATTGGTAGTATAGATCCAAACCCTAAGGTGTCTGGAAAGAGCATTAAAGCATTGCAACACAATGGTGTTGAAGTAAAAACAGGAATTCTTGAGAAAGCATGCATAGATATCAATAAACGTTTTTGGATCAATCAAATAGAAAAGAGGCCTTATGTGATTCTCAAGTATGCCCAAACTAAGGATTGTTTTATTGCAAGAGAAGATTACTCTTCAAAATGGATTAGCTCTGAAGAATCACGAAAATTAGTACATGAATGGCGTGCACAAGAAGATGGAATTATGGTAGCAAAAAATACTGCGTTTTATGATAATCCTTCTTTGAATGTTCGATTATGTGAGGGTGATAACCCCGTTCGAATAATAATTGATCCAAATGGTGTTTTACCAGAAAACTTAAATGTATTTGTTGACGGTTTAGCACCGACTTTGCGTATTGTGGGGAAGGATACAAAAATCACTCGCCATAATCAGGCGGATTATACACTAGCAAATGCCGATTTTACTTCAGTTCAAGGACTTAAGGCATTATTTGAATCTTTACTGCTAGATAATATAGGCTCTATCCTTGTGGAAGGAGGTGCGACTTGGATAAATACACTGCTTAAGGCTGACTTATGGGATGAGGCTCGTGTATTTACTTCCAATAAATATTTTGAAAAAGGAATCAGTTCACCCTTTATTAATGGTTTGCAACCAATTGAAAAAGAATTAATTGGAGGTGATGAGCTATCAGTTTACTTTAGGGTGTAATGGTGTATTTAATTCTTTCTATTTTTTCATCTTCACTAATTTTTCTGCTCTTCAAATGGTTTGGTGAAAAGGGTATAAACTCTTTTCAGGCTATAGTTGTTAATTATTTTGTTTGTGTTTTATGCGGCTTTATGCTGACTGATAACATCTCTGAGGGTTTTGCGGTTTTTAATGATGGGGTTGTGCTTTTCTTTGCTATATTCTTAGGGACTTTATTTATATTCTCATTTAATATTATTAGTCTTTCATCAAAATATATTGGAGCTGGAATTACAGCAACGGCGGGTAAAATTTCTATGGTTATTCCAGTGATACTTTCATTTTTTTTATTTGATGAAAGTTTGAGCATACTTAGAATATTTGGTATTGGAATTGCCTTGATTTCTATATTTTTAGTATCACCAACTAAGGTTAGGTCAACAATTAATTCATGGTATATTTTGTTGCCTGTTGGGGTTTTTCTTACTGGAGGTGTTCTTGATAGCTGTGTTAAGGTTTTACAAGTTAGCTATTTAAATGGAACTGAGTTTTCGCCTTTTTTAACTGTTTTATTTTCAATAGCCCTTATAATTGGAATTAGTGTATTGATTTTTCGAAAGGTTAATTTTAAGCAAGATTTTGAATTTAATAGTCTTTGGGCGGGTTTAATTTTAGGTGTTCCTAATTATTGCTCTGTGTATTTTTTAATGAAAGTATTAAATGTACCCAATATGGAAGCTACACTTGTTTTTCCAATTAATAATATGGGCATTATTTTGGTGTCTTGTTTGTCTTCTTTGGCCTTATTTAAGGAGTATTTTTCATCAAGACAGATTTTTGGATTGGCTTTGAGCATTGTTTCAATTGCTATTATTTCCTTCTTATAGCATTATCACTTACTTTTGCATTATAATCTTAATCTTATGAAACAAAATATTATTATAGCCTTGTTAGTTTTAGTTTTAGGCATGTTAAGCGTAAATGCTTATTTTTTATATGATTCAAAAGAGGGTAGTAGTACAAGTAGTGGACTAATACCTCACCCTGATTACAAGAACAAGCAATTAGGCCAAAATAATGATGCTTTAAATCCAAATAAGGCACAATCTGCACCAAAAAAAAATGTACCAAAAACCACAGTTTTATTTGATAATATGCAATATGATTTTGGAAAGGTGATGCAGAATTCTACAAATAATATACACATCTTTAAATTTCAAAATACAGGCGAAAATCCTTTAATTATTGAAAATGCAAAAGGTTCTTGTGGATGTACAGTTCCTGAATATCCAAAGGAGCCTATAATTCCTGGTTCATGGGGTGAAATAAAAGTAGACTACAAGCCAGGTAAGCAGGAAGGTCTTCAGAATAAAACGGTGACAATAACTGCAAATACAGAAAACCCTACTACTGTATTACGGATCTCTGCTCAGGTTGAGAAGGTAGAAGGCTAATGACCTTTGTCCTTGCGTTATTTTATATAATAATATTTAGCTTTTTAATATTAAAGCTAGATTTTTTTAAAATAGAAAGCCTTTCTAAAAAAGTACTTTTTGGAATCTTTGCTCTCAAGCTTTTTGCCGGTTTTGCATGGTTTTATGTTTATGATGTGCACTATTCAGATAAAAGACAAACGGATCTTGGAGCGGTAAGACATGATGCTAGTTTAATATATGAATTATATCAGTCTAATATCAAAGACGCACTGCTTATATCTTTAGGGGTTTCATCAGATAGTATAGAAAAGAAGTATTTGATGTCTTCAGTCGCATGGTTTGGAAATACAAAGGGGTTTAATAAAAGTATTGGAAATGCGTCAGAGACAAGGGATCCAATATCTCTTCGATTAATTACTAGGATTAATGTATTTCTAAGTGTGCTTAGTTTTAATCAATTTTCGGTTCATACGTTCTTTTTTGTGATTTTATCTTATATAGGCATCATATTATGGATTAAAGCACTTATTAATTTAGGTATTGAGCCAATATTAAGTATGCTAGCGTTTTGCTTGCCCTCTTTTCTTTTTTGGAATAGCGGTATTTGTAAGGAATCCTTGTGTGTGCTAGCTATAGGTATGATTATGTATGGCTTGTTAAATCTTAAATCCTATAGATCGTCATGGCTGATATTTGTGTTAGGTAGCATTCTGCTCTATTTTCTAAAAAACTATTTACTATTATGCGTGTTACTTCCAATGCTTATTTATTTGTTTTTTAAGCACATTAATCCCTTAAAAGTTTGGGTGTTTTCATTACTTGTTATTTTCTTTTTTTTAGTGCTTAATTTATATGGGTATTTGGGGAATTCAGTAATGCACTATGCAGTCGAATCACAGAACACTCAAATATATCTAGCAACACGAACATTGGCAACATCGTTCTTGGAAGTGCCAAAGTTATATAATAATGCTGCCTCCTTTTTTACTATGCTGCCTTATGCCTTAAAAAACACTTTATTAATGCCAAATTTGATGCATATTGAAAACTTTAAAGTATGGCCTTTTTTAATAGAGAATTTCATTGCTGTAGCTTTGTTTATAACCTATCTTTTTAGTTCAAATAAGCAAGCAAATAACCATGTTAGAGTATTATTGCTATTTACGTTTATGAGCTTAATACTTATTATAGGTTACAATATTCCTATTTTAGGAAGTATTGTTCGTTTAAAAGCAATTTTATTTCCTTACTTATTTATTTTCCTACTCTTACCTTATCAAAACACAATAAAACGTAGTTTTGCACCATGGCTAGAATAATGGCTATAGATTATGGAGGGAAAAGAACAGGCATTGCTGTTACAGATCCGTTGCAAATTACCGCTAATGGTTTATGTACTGTTGAAAGTGATAATTTAATGATTTTTTTGGCGGATTATTTTGAACTAGAAGATGTGGCGTGTGTTGTTGTTGGTCAAGCTTTTCAGTCGGATGGGACAGAGGCTCAGAGTAAGACTATCATAGATAGTTTTATAAAAGATTTTGGGAAAAAATTTCCAGATATGCCATTAGATAGAGAAGATGAATCATATACTTCTCAACAAGCTGTTCAGGTTATGATTCAAGCTGGACTAAAGAAAAAAAAACGAAGAGATAAGGCACTTGTAGATAAGATAAGTGCCACACTTATTTTACAACGATATATGGAAAGAAAATTGTTATGATATTACCTATAATTGCTTTTGGAGATCCTGTTTTAAGGAAAGAATGTGAGGACGTTGAAGAAAAAGAGGCAAATTGGAAGACCTTAGTTGAAAATATGTGGGAAACCATGTATAATGCGCGAGGTGTTGGTTTAGCAGCTCCTCAAGTTGGAAAAGCAAAACGTATATTTTTAGTTGATAGTAAGCAAATAGAAGAAGATTTAGATGGAGAGGAGGGTATTAAGCAAGTCTTTATTAATGCTGAAATAATTGAGGAAACAGGAGAAGAATGGTCGTATAATGAAGGATGCCTTAGTATTCCTCATGTAAGAGAGGATGTATCTAGGCTTGAAAAAATTAAGATACAGTTTTATGACGAAGCATTTAATTTTCATGAAAGAGAATTTGAGGGAGTTTCAGCTAGAATTATTCAACATGAATATGATCATATTGAAGGGGTTCTATTTACGGATCATTTGAAGCCACTTAAAAAGCGCATGCTTAAAAAGAAGCTTGATGATATTAGTAAAGGAAAGGTTCAAACTGACTATGTGATGCGTTTTCCTGCAGCAAAGAAAAAGCGCTAGATCCTATAGGATATACTACAACATAAGGGTATGTTCAAACTAATTCTGTCACCAGGACGGTTGACCCAGTAATAAATTGGCCAATCAGGGTGTGGGTGGTAGTGCTTGTCCTCTTTGTTAATTCTTCCAGATTGTTGAACATTAATATATTTTATTCCAATACCTGTAAATATTTGAAATGCATAGCGTTTATGCTGATATTCATAACCAAGAACCATATTAATACCAGCGCTTGTTTTTAAAACTCCAACGCTATCTTCGTAATAGTCGTCAAAAACTAAATTTGAGTCGGCTCTTGCAAACTTATACTCTACGTCAAAATCTCTAAATGCTAATTGGCCTCGAATGCCGAGAAAGGTACTATGGCTTGTTTTTAATCTGTCTTGAAGGTAATATCTATATTCTGCTTTTAGTCCTAAGCCATTTGCACTATGTCCCAAACCTGTGTTTTCATCTAAGACTGAAAACATGAAACTTATATCTGTAATAAAGGAACGTTCCGGGTTAATAGTATATTCAAATCCATAACTTAAAGATCGATTAAAAGGATCTACGAGAGAAGCAGGTAAAAACCTAAAATTTAACTCATTTGAAAGCTGACTATTTCCAGTTACTACTATGAGTAAGTACAGACTAATATAAAACAATCGATACATACTTAATTTATTGATTTTTAAAATCTCCATTTTTCCACGCTTTAAAAAATTGGGCCCATGCCATGGGGTTTAGAAGTTGTATAGATGGATACTGTCCATAGGTATAATATTTTGCTGCTTGTTGACGCAAAAACATATCTGAAGTCTCATTTCCATCAACTGGTATTTTCTGACCAAGCTCTTTTAATTTTTCTCTCGATAGATTTTTTTTGGCTCGTTCCAGATCATCGTCAGGAATTTGATTATTCAAAAAGGCATGTTTGAAATTTTCAGGGCTAGGCCATGGGTATATAACTGTTTCAGCAAGGTAAATAGTATCTTGAGATAAAAGTTGAATCATTGAATATCGATTAACGTTCAAGCTATCTGGAACAATATAAAGCTTCGGTTTAAAGCCAACATATGAAAATTCAATAGAGTCTCCTTTTTGGACTACAATAGAGAAAAATCCATTAAAGTCAGCTATTGTGCCCAGATTTCTGTTTTTTATATAAATCGTACTGTAGGGAAGCGGCTGAATACTATCACTTGTTAAAATTAAGCCTGAAAATTGTATTAAAGAATCCTTATTACTTTGACCAAATAAATCTTGTTTAGAACCAATAGAAACAAGCCCTAATAGAAATAGAGAAACTAAATAAATTGTTTTCAACTGATTTAATTTAAAGTAAAGCGCAAGCCAGTATATATTATTCTACCAAAAATTGGGCCCCAAATTCTATTGGCATCGAAACCTGAATCAAATGGTGTGTCTGCACTATAAATAGGATTTGTTTGAGCGAAATTACCGATGTTTTCACAACCAACATATATGTCAAGAACTTCTCCAAAGGTTTTGCTTATTTGCATATTGGCTGTCATAAAGGAAGGTGAGTATTCTATAATATTAGGCAGTCTCTTGGGTCCAATCCAATTTACAGTTCCATCTATATGTAGCCCCTTAGTTGTTTTGTATGACAGGTTTAGAAAAGCCCTATGTTTAGCGGTTAATGGAGCTTCTCGATATGTTCCGAAATAAAACTTTTGTTTTACATCAAATAGTCGATAAGCCATTCTTATATCTAATTGATTTGAAGCTGGAATATCTAATTGTGCTTGTAAGCTATTCGAATAAGAACCATCAATGCTATACAAGAAAATTTTATTTGGGTCTCTATCTAAATCAATTACAAATTGATTATCAAAGTGCGTTCTAAACATATCAATACTTAAAGTTCCCGTTCGACAACCTGCAACATTGAATCTATAGCTAAAGCTTCCTCCATAGTTCCATGATAGTTCTGGCCTAAACAAAGCATCTAAAAAATACAGTCTTCGAGAAGAATATAGGGCAAAAAGACTTTCAGTTAATGCTTGTACTGAGCGCATTGCTCGGCCCGCAGATAAGCGGATAGAAGTCTTTTTAGTTGGCGCATAACAGATATGTAATCTAGGTGAAATTATATGAGTATAATATTTATCCTGATCCACACGAAGTCCACTTACGAGTGTGAAGTTTTCTGTTCCACTATAAGTATACTCAATAAAACCTCCAGGCCAACTATCTGTCCTGTTAGAACCAATTGAGTCATATATATACTCTAAACTATCATTGTAAATATCATGCATCATGCTAATGCCAGTTCTAACCTTGTGATTGGTGTTAGAGATAATAGTTTGATATATCAAATTAGCATAAATACTTTTTTGCTGTCCTTGAAATTGATTTAACCCAATTATGCTATTTTGTTGATATTGATACATGCTTAATTGGCCACCTATACTTTTGTATTTTTTATTAGGAAATACATAGCCTAATTTAGCCCATACCTCTTCTCTCTCAATATTTGTGTGAGCGCCATAAATGCTATTGCTTTTTTCGTGCTCTATATGATCATAATCCATTTGTCCGGAAATCTTATTATCCCTTAAAACATGAATTCCTAATTGCCCTATCAACCCTTTGTTATTATCATATTTCCAGCGATTCATTAGATTATATTGAGGTCCTAATGACATATCCATAAATCCATCGTTATTCCAATCTATTCTTCTAAATCGTTCACTATAATGCATTAATATGCCGCTAGAAATATTTTTGTTTAGTTTTATGCGTGTGTTAACATTAGCTTCATAGCGCCCTCCTTGATTAGCATAGAGGTTAACGTGCAGTTTCTCACTTTCTTCTGGCTTCTTAAGTTCAACATTTATCTGTCCAGTTATACCTTCAAATCCATTAATTACTGAGGCTGTTCCTTTTGATAACTGTATAGATTCAATCCAGGCTCCGGGTATAAAGTTCAGTGCATAAGGTGTAATTAACCCTCGAGCATAAGGTATACTCTCTCTATTAATTTGAACATATTTCCCAGCCAAGCCAAGCATTTTTATTTGCTTAGAGCCTGTAACAGCATCTGAATAATGAACATCAACTGAAGGATTTGTTTCAAAGCTTTCAGATAGGTTACAGCAAGCAGCTTTATAAAGCTCTTGTTGACCCATATCTTCTATTTTGATTGCGCTTAAAAATGAAATTTCAGTAGTGTTTTTTTTATAAAGAACTTGCACCTCATCTAAGTGTTTGGCATTCTTCAGAATTATAGTTAATTCCTCATGATTTGTTATTTCAACAGTATCTGGTTCATAGCCAATAAACTTTATAACTAACGAATTGTGTGGATGATAATGCCCTAGTTTAAAATAACCAGAAGAGTCTGTAGTTACACCTATCAGGGTATCTTTCCAATAAACATTGGCAAAGGCAATTGGTTTGAATTCTCCTTTTTCAGTTTCTTCTAAAACAAAGCCCTTAATAAAGTCATCCTGAGCTTTACTGCTAATGCCAATCATCAAAATCAGTATTAGTATTAAAAGTCTAGAGTAATACATCATCAGTTTTCTCGATATTTACAGCAATAGTGCAACTCATTATATTTTTCATCATTTGCCTTTTGCTTTTCAGTGTCATAGCCTTGCTTAGCTATATAATCATGAATTTCTTTTTCAGAGATTTTTTTAGGCTTATATACGACTTTTATAATGTGAGTATGAACATTCCAATCTGCACTAATAACTCCTTTTTTAAACAATACACTTTCAATTTTTTTCTCACACATGCCACAATTGCCATTAACCTCAAACGATAAAGTGTCTTTTTTCTTTATGCGTTCTTGACCTTGTAGTGATAAAGTCAAAAAAAGAAAGCCGATAATTATAAATCTCATAGGGAGCATCATTTAATGTTAAATTAACAATATAGTTTTAAACCTTATTAATCTTATTAAAATATTCAATAGCCTCACTAGCTACAAATACACTTCCAAAAATAAGTATTGAATCAGACTTTAAAGCCCCATTAACCACTTTATCTACGGCTAAGCTAACTTTACTATAGCTTTCTACATTAGTAAAGCCCTTGTTTAAGAATTTCTTTTTGCATATTTCTTCATGCATACCTCTAGGTACATTTGGGCAGCATATGTGATAGCTTGCTCTTTTTGGAAGTAAGTTTAAAATCTGATCTAAGTCCTTATCTTCAACACATCCAAATATTATTTTTAGAGAATTATTGTTTGTAGCTTGAATATTATTCAAAAGACCTTGAATACCAGCTGGATTATGTGCGCAATCTACTATGGTAATTGGATTAGTATTAACTTTCTGGAAGCGGCCTTGTAACCCACTAATTCTTTGAACATTTTTTAACGCACTTATAAAGTGTTTATCTTCTATTCTGTCATCTAATTTCTTCCATACATCTAAGGCCACTTTGCTTGTTTGTATATTTTCAATTTGAAATAAACCTTGTAGGTCTGTTTGAAATAAGAGCTCTGATTTATTGTTATCTAAAAGAATTGTGCGATTAGGCCCTTTGGAGATTGACTTACTTTTATATTCTTGATCTGCAAAAAAGAGTTTGCTGTTTTTTTCTTTGGTTTTCTTTTCAAATACTGGGGCTGTTTCTTTTTGAGTAACACCTATTATACAAGGTCTATTATTTTTTATAATTCCCGCTTTTTCAAAGGCAATTTTATCAAGTGTTTCACCTAATATTTGAGTGTGTTCTAATCCTATATTTGTGATAATCGAAAACAAGGGAGCTTGAATTACATTTGTCGAATCTAAACGCCCCCCTAAACCAGTTTCTATTATAGCAACATCTACCTGCTGATAATGAAAATAATCAAAGGCTAAAGCCACCGTTAATTCAAAGAAACTAGGCTTTATTTCAACTATTAAATCCTTTACTTTATTTATAAAAGCTTGCACATAAGTTTTAGGGATATATTGATTATTAACTCGAATTCTTTCTCGGTAGTCAAGTAAGTGAGGTGATGTATATAAGCCTGTTTTTAATCCTGATGTTTGTGCAATGGCGCTTAGAATATGACAAACACTGCCTTTTCCGTTAGTGCCTGCTACATGAATACATTGAATTTTATCTTGAGGGTTATCTAGAAATTCACAAAGGCGAATAGTGTTATCCAAGTTTTTCTTGAATGCCTTTGCCCCTACACGCTGGTACATAGGTAACTGCTTGTATAAAAACTGCAGCGTATCTTCGTAGTTCATTACTTTACTTTAAACACAAAGGTAATACTTCCCCATTGTTCATTCTGTCCAGAAGGGTGGGGGGAAAATCGTGATTTTTCTGCTGCTTTTTTAGCAATGCCAATTAAATATGGGTCTGAACTTGTAGACCCTCGTGGGGTGTAATTTGCTGAGACAACTTGCCCATCAACATTAACCTGAATTCTAATTACAATAACACCAGTAGTCTGTGATGAATGCTTAATTACAGGTTTACTTAAAATGCTACGTCCACTTAATGAAAAAGCAAAGCCTTCATCTCCCAAACCATAATTCTTTTCTCCTTTTGTATTAGAACTTGGATCACCTGAGAGTTTTCCTTCATCACCTTGGCCCTCACTCTTGCCTTGATTGTTGTTTTTGTTTTTGTCGGTTTTTTTGCCTGTATATAAGGCGCTCATATCTAGTACGGGTCGACTTACTTCTGGAAGATTTTCTTTATTCTCTTCTGTTTTTTCTTCCTTTATTATTTCTTCCTTCTTGATTTCGCTTTTTTCTTCTTTTATTACAGGCGCTTCGTAATAATCTTGGGTTAGCACATTGTCTTGTGACTCAACACTTGACGAAGCTTCACTTTGGGTGATTTCTTGTTGTATTTCCTCTATTTCTTCAACTTCTGCTTGCTCATTACCACTTGCCTTTTCAGAGGTGCCAAAGGCAATCATTATTCCCTTTTCTGCTGGTGGAGGATTAGGAATACTAAGTTTAAAGAATATTAATAAACCTAATAAAAGTAAATGAACCGAAATAGCAATGATTCTGGCTTTGTTTTTTTGACCTTGATTGATTTCTAAAGCGTTTTGCATTATTCAGGCTTGGTTTCCAATATCATTCGTACTTTAATTTCAGTACCTAATTTCATAACATCCACTAAATCTTGAACATTTAAACGACTATCAACTCTAAGCACTACCGCAGGATCAGGGATTGAATATTTTTTCTTGTAGGATTCAACTGTGTTCTTAATCTCATACCTTAGCTGAGAATATGTAACCTCTTTTGTATCAACAAAGTAGCTCAGGTCTTCAGTAACACTTACAACTACAGTTTTTGGTGCTCTAGTCTGTCCTGATGCCTTAGGCGTTAGAATTTTAATAGCATTAGGGCTCACTAATTGAGATGTTAACATGAAAAATATCAATAACAAGAAAATGACATCACTTAAAGACGACATGTTAAAAGTGGTATTGATTTTATTTCTAGACTGTAATTTCATTTTAGTTGGTTTCTTCAGGTATACTATCTATAAACTCAATGCTATTTACTTCCATTTGAAATATTACCTTTTCAACCATGTTAATTAACATATTGTAAAACCAATAGGCGACAATTCCAATAAGCAAACCGGCAGCTGTAGTTACTAAAGCCTCATATATACCTCCAGCCAGTAAAGCTGGGTCAATATTATTTCCAGAATTTGATAAGTTAAAAAAGGCACGTATCATGCCAATTACAGTTCCAAGGAAGCCAATCATTGGCGCAACTCCTGAAATTGTCGCTAACGAGCCTATTCGAGCTTCTAGCTTATAAATTTCCAGTTTACCAACACTTTCAATTGAGTGATCAATCTCTGAATGCGGTTTGCCTAGCTTAGTTAAACCTTTTTCAATCATTCGAGCTATTGGAGTATTAGAATTTTTACATAGATTTTTAGCAGCGTTAATATTCCCATTGTATAAGTAATCCTTAATATTGAGCATAAACTCTTCTTTAATTGATGTAGCCTTTTTTATTGCTTGGAATCGCTCAACAAAAATGTAGATGGTATAAATGGACAATAATACTAATGGAGCCATTAACCAGCCACCTTTTAAAGCAATATCCAAAATACTCATGTATTTGTCTTCAGATGAGGTTTCTTCAAGTGCGACAACACCTTCTGCGGATGCTATAGTATCTGCAGTCTCTTTTAAAGAATCTACAACATTATTAAGACTATCTTGTAATTCAAAGATATCCGCATAATTGAAAATACTATTTACGAGTTCAAATATTTCTTGCATAGAATTTATTTTATATGTAATGACAACGAAAGTAGAAGCTTTTTAGTCTTTTTTTTTGATAAATAATCCCCATTCCCCAAATGTTGTGTCTTTTAAAAAAGACAACAGTTAAAACAGATAGTTTATCCACATAAAAAATGTAGATAAATTAAGCCTTTTATATCTAGTAATAGAGGTGCCTTTTTTGTACTTTTGGCAGTATTTGAAAATTTGAAAACAAAAGAAGCATTATATGGCTGATGATACGAGTCGGATTATTCCGATTAATATAGAAGAAGAAATGAAATCTGCATACATCGATTATTCGATGTCAGTAATCGTTTCTAGAGCGCTACCAGATGTAAGAGATGGGCTTAAGCCTGTTCATCGCAGAGTCTTGTTTGGTATGTCGGAATTAGGTTTATCACATAATAAAGCACACAAGAAATCTGCTAGAATAGTGGGTGAGGTATTAGGTAAATACCATCCGCATGGAGACTCATCAGTATATGACACTATGGTTAGAATGGCTCAAGATTGGTCGTTAAGATATCCGCTGGTTGATGGACAAGGTAACTTTGGATCAGTTGATGGAGATAGTCCTGCAGCAATGCGTTATACAGAGGCTCGATTACAAAAGATAGCTGAGGAAATTCTTAAAGACCTTGATAAAGACACTGTTGATTTTTCTTTAAACTTTGATGATACAATAGAGGAGCCAACGGTTATGCCAACACGTGTTCCTAACTTGTTGATTAATGGAGCTTCAGGCATTGCAGTGGGCATGGCTACTAACATGTTGCCTCATAATCTTACAGAGGTGATTAATGGCACTGTGGCATACATTGATAATAATGACATAGAAATGGATGAGTTGATTACTCATGTAAAAGCACCAGACTTCCCAACTGGTGGTATTGTTTATGGATATCAAGGGGTGAAAAGTGCTTTTGAAACGGGACGTGGAAAAGTAGTTGTAAGGGGTACCGCCATTATAGAGCCTATGGATAATGGTAAAGATCAGATTATTGTAACGTCAATTCCATACCAAGTAAATAAGTCTAATTTAATTCAAAAAGCAGCGGAGTTAGTTTCTAATAAGAAAATAGATGGTATTACAGATATTAGAGATGAATCTGATAGAAAGGGAATGCGCATTGTTTTTGAGCTTAGAAGAGATGTTATTCCAAATGTGATATTAAATCAGCTTTACAAGTATACTCAGTTATCAACATCTTATGGAGTTAATAATATTGTTCTTGTTGATGGAAGACCTAAACTTTTAAATTTAAAACAGCTTATTGCATGCTTTGTTGATCATCGTCACGAAGTAGTTGTAAGAAGAACTAAATATGAGCTCGGACAGGCAGAGAAAAAAGCACATATTTTAGAAGGTTTATTAATTGCACTAGACAATATTGATGAGGTTATTAAATTAATTCGGGCAAGTAAGAATCCTGAAGAGGCTAGAAATGGCTTGATGTCTAGCTTTGATTTAAGTGAGGTTCAGGCTAGAGCAATTCTAGACATGAGGCTTCAGAAGTTAACGTCATTGGAGAGTGTTAAAATTCGCGAAGAATATGAAACTTTACTAAAGTTTATAGCTCGATGTAAAGAGATTTTAGGAAGCAAAGATGTCCGAATGGATATTATCAAGGAGGAACTACTTGAAATTAATGAAAAGTATGGCGATGAGCGTTATACGGAAATTGATTATGCAGGTGGTGATTTGAGTATTGAAGATATGATACCAGATGAAGAGGTTGTTGTTACAATTTCTCATTTGGGTTATTTGAAGCGCACAACTTTGGATGAGTTTAGAGTTCAGAATAGAGGAGGGCGTGGTTCACGTGGCGGTAAGACTAGAGAGGAAGACTTTATCGAGCATCTTTTTGTTGCGACTAACCACAATTATATCTTGTTTTTTACTGAAAAGGGAAGATGCTTTTGGAAACGTGTTTTTGAAATCCCTGAAGGTAAAAAAGATAGCAAGGGTAGAGCTGTTCAAAATCTCATGAATCTTGAATCTGATGACAAAATTAAAGCCTACATTAATGTCAAGTCTTTATCTGATGAAGATTATATTAATAATCATTATATCATGTTCTGTACTAAGAAAGGTGTCATAAAGAAAACGGTTCTTGAGGCATATTCACGACCAAGGGTAAATGGTATTAATGCGATAACTATTAGAGAAGGTGATGAATTATTAGAAGCTAAACTAACTACTGGTAATTCAGATGTTCTAATTGCTGTTGAATCAGGAAAAGCTATTCACTTTAATGAGGGTCATGTTAGACCGATGGGTAGAAGTGCTGCTGGTGTTAGAGGTATAACACTTGCTCATGATAAAGATTCTGTAGTTGGAATGGTATGTGCCAAGGACGAAAGTCAAACGATATTGGTTGTTTCTGAAAACGGATATGGCAAACGCTCTTCCAAGGAAGATTATCGAATCACAAATAGAGGAGGCAAAGGTGTTAAAACCATGAATATCACCGAAAAAACTGGTAAAATCGTTGGGATTATTGGTGTTGAGGATAAGGATCAATTAATGATTATTAATAGATCAGGATTAACGATAAGAATGGAGGTTGGTGCAATTAATGTTCTTGGAAGAAATACTCAGGGTGTTCGACTTATTAAGCTTTATAAGGATGATACCATTGCATCAGTTGCTAAAATTGACGTAGAGGATGAGGGGGCAAGCATTGTTGAAGAATCCAATGAAGAAGAAAATTTGAATGGCCAAAGTAAGAATGGCATAGAAAATGCACCTGATAATGGTCAAGTTGAAAATAAAGAAGACGAAAATTAAATTAAAATGAAACGAATAGTATCAAGTATTTTATTAAGTGTTTTTGTGCTAAGTACCTATGCGCAAATGGAAAAGGTAACAAGTGCTTATGATTACCTTAGACGTAAGCAATATGATAAGGCAAAAGACAGAATTGATATTGCTACAGAAAATGCAAGTTCTAATACTAAAGCCAAAACATGGCAGTATAGAGCTTATATTTATCAGTCTATTGCGACAGATAAAAATCCTAATGTGAATGCATTGGACGGTCAAGCACATATTAAATGTCGTGAAGCTTACTTAAAAGCTCAAGAATTAGATGTTAAGGGTAAATACACGAAAGAAATAAAGGATAATTTGCCAATGATTGAACGTCACTTTTTTGTGAATGCTTTTAATAAATATAAAGCAGCCTATGAGAAGCGACAAAAAAATGTAGCAGATGCTGCTGCAATGGAAGGATTTAAAGCAGCAATATCTGATTATAATACATATATATCCTGGTATCCAAAGGATACAGCAGCTTTATTTTACAGGGGTATGTGTTCGGAATTGGTTAATGATAATGAAAAAGCATTAGTAGATTTAAAAAAGTGTGTAGAATTAGGAAAGAAAGATAAATACGTATATCAGTATTTGTTTAAAATATTTAAAAAACAAGAAAATTGGAATGATGCTATAGTTTACATGGATAAAGCATCAGTGCTTTGGCCTAATGATGAGTACTTTCTAAATAATAAGATTGTTTCTTATGATAGAGCAGGTAAATTGGATGAGGTTGTTATAAAATTGGAAGAGAGTATTGCATCAAAGCCTGATAATGCAAAGGCGCATTATTTGCTTGGATATACATGTTCACAGTTGTATAATAATGAATCTTTAAAAAAGGCAGATAGAGAAAAATATGCAAATAAGTCTATAGAGGCCTATAAAAAGACAATTGAGTATGATCCAGGAAATAAAAGAGCTTATACAGACCTTGGAATAGTTTACTATAACTTAGGAGTGCAAAAAGTAAAGGAGTCTGGTGACGCGTGGAAAGATGCAAGTTTGTCAGCAAAATTATCAGATCAATCAAAAGTGTATTTTAAAGAATCAATTACGTACAATGAGCTTCATAGAGAAAAGATAGATGCCAACGATAGAAGAGTTCTTGAGACTTTAAAAAATGCATATATTAAAGTAAATAATAAAGCCAAATACGACGAGTACAAAGCTATATTAGAAGGTAAATAAATCACAGGGAGGTGTGTTTAACAGCATCTCCCTTTTTATTAATAACTCTATTTAACATAATATTAATTATATTACTAAAATATAATGTTCTGGATTAAATTAGAATGATACTAGTAGTTTATATTGAATTATAAACCATAAAATAATCTCATTGTTATTATTTGTGGTTATTGTTGTAAAAAAGGAAATTTCTAAAATCTTTATTATTTTAGGAGCTTAAATATATTTAATCATGGTCGAAAATCTTTTTACACTTTTAATGTTAGTAATGCTTCAGGCAGTTCTAGGTTTTGATAATCTTCTTTACATTTCATTAGAATCAAAAAGAGCTCCATTGGAAAAGCAAGCCTTTGTTCGAAATATGGGTATTGGCTTGGCTATGGTATTTAGAATCTTATTGTTGGTTATATTATATTATTTAGTGCAATATACTCAGGATCCTTTTGCCCAAATTGATTTGGGTGAATACTTTCAAGCAACAGTTAATGTGCATAGCCTTATTGTATTAGGCGGTGGTGTTTTTATTCTTTATACTGCGATTAAAGAAATCTTTCATATGATAAGTTTGGAAGAAGGAGAAACGATAAATAAGGATCCCAAGTCGATAAATGGAATTATTACCATGATTGTTATTATGAATGTTGTATTCTCATTTGACTCAATATTAAGTGCTATGGCGTTAACAGATGTTTTATGGGTAATGACATTAGCAATTATGATAGGTGCTGCTTTGATGGTTTTATTAGCTAAACAAGTAGCTGAGTTTTTGAAAAAAAATCGTTTATATGAAGTTTTAGGTTTGTTTATACTGTTTGTAGTTGGTATAATGTTATTGACTGAAGGTGGACATTTAGCACATATTACAATTTTAGGTGAACCTATAACGCCAATGACTAAAACGACATTCTACTTTGTAATTGTTGTTCTAGTTTTAACAGATATTGTCCAAGGTAGATATCAAAAGAAGCTATTAAAAGAAAAAGAGGCAAAAGCAGAGTCAGCTCTAAAAAGTCAAAATAAAGAGGCTTAATAAAGTACTGCTTTACATTAGTTCATCTAGTTCTAGCCAGCGCATAGATTTTTCATCAAGAGTTTCAATTAATAAACTTAAATCCTGACTATATTTTTGAAGTTTTTCATAATCGTTCCCGCTGTCTTGAACCAAGCTCTCTAGTTCTTTTTTCTTTGCTTCAAGAATAGCGATTTCTTTATCAAGTTCTTCATATTCGAATTTTTCTTTAAAGCTTGCCTTTTTCGGTCTCTCTGATTCTTTTGTTTTTACTTCTACCTCTTTTGTTTTAGGTTTATGGCTTTTATCTTGATCAGATTTTAAGCGGTATTCAGTATAGTTGCAATAATGATCTTCAATGATCCCCTCTCCTTTGAATACAAATAAATGATCAACTAGTTTATCCATAAAGTATCTGTCATGTGAGACAATTAATGTACAACCCTTGAAATTCATAAGGAACTCCTCAAGTTTATTAAGCGTCAATAGGTCTAAATCATTTGTAGGCTCATCTAAAATTAAAAAGTTAGGATTTTGAATAAGCGTAAGCAGTAATTGTAATCGTCTTTTCTCACCACCACTAAGCTTCTCTATATGCATTTGTTGCATTTTTGGAGGAAACATAAAATGATTTAAAAACTGAGATGCACTAAGTTTTGAGCCGTTAGCCATAATAATGACTTCTGAAATATCTTTGACAAGCTCCAAGACACGTTTACCTTCCTTGAATTCTAGTGACTTTTGTTTGAAGTATGCTTTATGTATAGTGTCACCCCATCGTATTTTACCATAATCTGCTTTTTCATTGCCAAAGAGTATGTTTAAAAAAGTGCTCTTACCGACTCCATTTTCTCCAATAATACCAATACACTCACCTTTTTTAAATGTATAGGTAAAACCTTTAATTATTTGTTGTTGGCCAAATGACTTTTGAAGGTTTTTAACTTCAAGTATTTTCCCTCCTATTCTCTGGCTTTTTACCTCAAGCTTTATTTCAGGAAGACTAACTTTGCTTTTTGCTTTTTCCTTTATTTTATCAAAATTTTGAATTCTGGCCTTTGACTTTGTAGTTCGTGCTTTCGGCATACGGCGTATCCAGTCAAGCTCTTTTTTCATTAACTTTTTAGCTTTATCTGTTTCTGTTCTTTCAATCTCTTCCCTTTCTGCCCTTTTCTCTAAGAAATAAGCGTAATTTCCATTGTGGTGATATAACTTATAATCTTCAATCTCTAAAATCCGATTACATACAGTATCTAAAAAATATCGATCATGTGTAACCATTAATAATGATATATTACTTCTACTAAGGTAGGATTCAAGCCATTCAATTAAATCAATATCCATGTGGTTTGTAGGCTCATCTAATATTAGCAAATCAGGTGAATCTAAAAGCACTAAAGCCAAAGCCAAGCGTTTTTGTTCGCCACCAGATAAGTTAGCTATTTTTATATCCAATTTGGTTATTTTAAATCTTGCTAACATTTGCTTTAGACGATCCTTGTAATCCCAGGCAGAATACTGGTCCATTTTAATTGCCGCGTTTTCCAATAAAAGGGCTTCTTCTTTGTTTTTTCCTCCACCCTGTGCTTTAAGTGCGGAATCATAAGCATGAATAATTTGAAGTACTTTAGAATGAGTACCCTGTATCAACTCTCTAATACTCAATGTCTGATCTAATAAAGGTTCTTGAGTTAGGTAGCCTATTCTAAGACCTTTTTTAATGCTTATCTCTCCACTATCAGGCTCATCCTTACCTGTGATTATTTTTAGCAAACTACTTTTTCCTATACCGTTATTAGCAACTAAGGCAATCTTTTCACCTTTGGAGATACCAAATGAAAGATCTCTAAATAATATTTTTTCTCCGTAAGTCTTTGTGATTTCTTTGAGTGCTAATAAATTCATTAAGTCAAAGTTATATTAATAATCTAAATGAAGAAAATCACCCTTTTATATTATTACTTTCACATCAACAAATACTGGTATGCTGAGATTTTATTGTTTTGTTCTGTTTCTATTTCAAATTAATTCCTTGATTTTAAATGCTCAAAAGCTGAGATTAAGTGGTTATGTGTTTGATCAAGAAAAGAAGCCATTAGAATTTGTAAACATAGTTTTATATAATCATATTGATTCTCAGATAGTATCTAGTAAAATGACGATTAATGATGGTAGTTTTAGATTTAGAGTAGATAGCGGTGTTTATTTTATAAAGGCCCATATGATTGGTTACAATCTTTATAAATCCGAAGGTTTCTCAATAAATAAGAACTTTCGTAAAGCTATAACCTTAATTGAAAATGTAAAAAACATTGAAACCGTAGAAGTCGTTGCACAAAAGCCTTTTTTAGAGCAGCAGGCAGGTAAGTTAGTAGTTAATGTTGCCGATAACATAACAGGCCTTAATGGAAGTCTTAAAGATGTATTGAAAAAAGTTCCTGGCACTATGGTTATTAAGGGAAACGTTAGTGTTGGTGGTGATCAAAATGTAAGGATTCTTATAAATGGAGCAAATACAGATTATATGGATATGCGTTCATTGCTTAATGATTTTCCAGCTGAGGATATTGAAAAAATAGAAGTTATTACAGAAGCAGACGCTAGTATGGATGCAAGTGGAGGTACCGTTTTGAATATTATTATTAAGAAAAATAAGCTTAAGGGAACTAATGGGAATATTAGTCTTTCTGCTGGTCAAGGGGTATTGCCAAAATATGGAACAGGTTTAATGTTAAATCATAGAAATAAAAAGCTTAATGTTTTTGGATCTGCAAGATTTAGTCATAACTCTTATTATGAGGAGATGGTTACAGATCGAATGGTGCTAGGAAGTAATTTTCTTCAACATACTTATGAGCCATCTCTACCCTATGCAGTTCGATTATATTCGGGCTTAGATTATAACATTAATGAAAAACAAAACTTTACTATATCCGTTCTATCATATCAAGGAACTAATGAAAAGATAGATTCTGGAATTACTTTGATTCAAGATTCTATGCTTATAACTACATTGTTTAATTCAAGTAATATTTATCGATATAAGGAAAGGTTAAATGTTAAAGCCTCGTATGATTGGAGAATTGACTCGAACGGGCATGATTTAAAAATAAATGCAAGGCTTGGTAGGTATAATAGAAAATCAACGACAAATATAACCTCATACTTTGCTGATTCAGTGAGCCTGTTTTTGCCAATTAGAAATGAAGAACCTGGAATAACAAATGTCGGTGTTGCTAAAATAGATTATACTGTACCCGTTAATTCAAAGCTAAAAATACAGAGCGGATTAAAGTGGAGTCATGCTAATATTGATAATAATTTTCAAAGCTCTTACGCAATAAATGATGTTTTTATTCTTGACACAATTAACTCTAATCATTACATCTTCAAAGAAGATATTTTAGCTGTATATAGTCAGTTTTCATTAGATTTCACAAAAATCCAACTTAAAGCTGGTTTACGCTATGAGGAGTCAAGTTCTTTGGGTTACTCCAAAACAATAAATCAAGAAAACAGTCGAAGAATAAAAAAGATATTTCCTAGCGTAAGTATTAATTTACCTTTGGCAAAAAAAATAGGATTGGCTATGGCTTATAGCCAACGCATTAGGCGCCCAAGATATTCGTCACTTAACCCATTCAAGTATTATTATGACCCATATACATATAGAGCTGGTAATCCCAACTTAATGCCTCAATATACAGATAAAGCTAAGCTCTCAATTACTTATAGCAAACAACCTTTTTTCAATTTGGAGTATGCAAGAACAAATAATGTAATGCTTTTTGTGACGGAACAGAATGATAGTACTGCGGTTGCATTTGGAATACATCGAAATTTAGATTTATATGAAAAAATAGGAGGAAGTTTATTCTTACCATTAAAGTTTATTAAAAAATTAAATGGTTATGGCGGTATTATGCTTTTTGAAGAAAAATATAGTTCAGAATATTTAGATGATAAATTTGAACGATCTGCTATATCCTCTATGCTGTTTTTACAGGCAAATTATAATTTATCAAAGTTAGTTGCAGTAGAGTTAAGTGGGTGGTACAGCGGTGGCGGTTTTCAGGGGATTATGTATTCCGAACCTATTTATGGTGTAAGTATTGGCTTTGAGTTATTAATGTTAAATAAGCAATTAGTGCTTGACTTTAGCGTAGATGATATATTTGCAAAAAATTGGATAGGTCAGATACAATATTCTAATATGGATGTTGAAATTATTTCAAGTTGGGAACGTCCAACTATTAATATGAACTTGAAATATAAATTTGGTAATAAGTACTTAAAAAAGCGTAAGCGACAGGACTCTGATGAGGAAGAGCTTAAAAGAGCAAATGAAAAGTTATAGCAAAAAAAAACCGCCTCAATCGAAGCGGTTTTTAATAATTGATAAATTACAATTATGCTTTCTTTAAGAAAGGCAAGCCAGTTCTTTCGTTTTCAACAACTTGCTTTCCAGAAGGAAGTGAGTCTAAAGCTGTAACGCCAGCACCAGATTTTACTTCTTTTGCAAAGTAATAGATAGTTTGAATTCTTCCAGTTGACTTTAAAGTCACATCTTTTGAATGAAGGTAATAAGTTTGTCCTTTTTTGTTTGTATGTGCGTATGCCATAATTTAAAAAGTTTTAAATGATTAATAAATAGGTCTGATTAAGCTTTCTTCAAGAATGGTAAACCAGTTCTTTCGTTTTCAACAACTTGCTTTCCAGAAGGAATATTGTCTAAAGCTGTAACACCAGCACCGGATTTTACTTCTTTTGCGAAGTAATAGATAGTTTGAACTCTACCCGTAGATTTCAAAGTTACATCTTTTGAGTGCAAGAAATAATCTTGTCCTTTTTTGTTTTTGTATGAATAAGCCATAGTTAAATATTTAGTTAAATAATTGCTTTTAATTTTTACTAGGTTAAGCTATCTAGTGCAATTTAGAATATAACCTAGGAAAAACCAATAACTGCCAACAAAAACATATTAACAATTTCAATATTATTGTTAATAACCTAGTGGACTAGTTTAAAACGTCCTTTTTATTGGTCGTTTTTTAAGAGATTTTGATGTTTGTCCCTGAATTTTATCAACTTTGGCTTTATTACAAACTCGCAATAAGGGGCCGATTGATTGGATTCATAGTAGTCTTGATGATAGTTTTCAGCAGGAAAATAATTAATTAACGGGCTTATTTCAGTAATTATGGGATTAACCCATAGATTAGATTTATCCATAATTTTTTTGCTCTTTTCCGCAATTAACTTTTGTTCTTCACTATGGTAATAAATAACAGAACGGTATTGAGTGCCTACATCAGCTCCTTGTCGATTTAATGTTGTTGGGTCATGCATGGTCCAAAAAACTTCTAATATTGCGTCATATGATATTTTAGAGGGGTTGAATTTGATTCGGATCACTTCGGCATGACCGGTTTTACCTGTACATATCTCTTTATAGCTAGGGTTATTTTTAAATCCACCTGAATAACCAACTTCAGTTTTTATTACACCATCTAATTCATCAAAGGCAACATCAAAACACCAGAAGCATCCTCCGCCAAGCGTGGCCTCTTGAGTATTTGAATTCTCAAAATCTTGACTCATAGTTATATTAGTTTGTAACACAAGGATAAAAAATATCCCTAATTTTGTAAACCTTCTAATAAAATTGTTTGAATTAAATATGTTCATAAAATGGATTTTGCTCTAGTTTTTGTAGTTGCACTTCTAGCCTCTATTTTAACATTTTTTTCTGGTTTTGGATTAGGAACTATACTTACACCAGTGTTTATTTTATTTTTTCCAACACCAATAGCAATTGGATTGACAGCTATAGTACATCTTTTAAATAACTTATTTAAGCTAGGATTATTATATCAATATATTCAGATAAAAGTATTAGCAGTATTTGGTGGTTTCGGTATAGTTGGTTCAATTGCTGGTGCTTACTTGCTAGGTTACTTAGATGAGGGCGTTATTGCATATGCTCAAGTCAGTTGGCTTAATTTGATAATTGGTGCTTTATTTTTGATTTTTGCTATATTAGAAATGATTCCTGATGGCAAGCAAAAACTATCAATTAATCAGACCTCTTTAATGTTTGGAGGTCTAAGCTCTGGCTTTTTTGGAGGTTTAAGTGGACATCAAGGTGCATTGAGGTCTATTTTTTTATTAAAATATGGATTGAATAAAGAAGCTTTTGTTGCAACAGGGGTTGCTATTGCTTGCTTTATAGATGTTGGTAGATTAAGTATTTATTATAATGAACTTGTTGTACACATTAATAAAGAAAGTCTTCCTTTTCTGCTTATTGCTTTGATTGGGGCAATCATTGGCGCATCTATTGGTCGTCAATTTTTAAAAAAAATAAACATAAGATTCATTAACATTAGCGTAGGGATATTGATTGCTTTGGTGGGCATAGCATTAATTACAGGATTAATTTAAATATAACTAATTTTGATATTATGTTATGGCCATTTATAAATCTTATTCAAGCAATAATTGTGTCAATTTGGACTGCTCTTTGGGCGAGTATTGGTTTTATAATTTGGGTGCTTACATTGGGATCTCAAAAGCATCCAATGATTGTGTCGCACTTTTGGGGACCAGGACTGATTTGGATTAGTGGTTCACGAATTACTGTGATTGGTAAAGAAAATATTGTTTCAGATAAAAATTTTATTTACTGTGCAAATCATGAATCACTTATGGATATACCTGCTGTTTTTACCGCAGTTAATGTTAATCTATATTTCGTAGCTAAACGAGAATTGCAGAAAATTCCTTTTTTAGGTTGGTTTATGACCATGGTAGGAATGATTTTTATTGATAGGGGTAATAAGGAAAGGGCCTATGAATCAATGAGAAGGGCTGGCCAACTTATTAAGGGAGGTAAAAATGTAATCTCTTTTCCTGAGGGTACTAGAAATAAAGATGGTAAAATGCGTGTATTTAAAAGAGGCTCGTTTATAATGGCTCAGGCGGGTGAAATTAGTGTTGTGCCCATTGCGATTAAAGGAGCACGTGAAATCTTACCATCAGGTAAATTTAAAATGAGACCAGGACATATAATTGTTAAAATAGGTCAGCCAATCAGTGGAGAAAGCTATAAAGAAAATGTTGATGCCTTTGCTAATGCAGTTCGCGAAAAGGTTATAGAAATGCGCAATAGTATTTAACTTACCATCTGACTAGAGTTGAAGCCCACGTAAATCCACTGCCAAAAGCAGCTAGGCATAATAAATCCCCTTTCTTTACTTTACCTTCTTGAACAGCTTCACTTAATGCAATAGGAATAGATCCGGCTGTCGTGTTGCCATACTTTTGAATATTATTAAAAATTTTATCATCTCCGAGTCTCATTAATTTTTGCACAAATTGAGATATTCTAAGATTTGCTTGATGTGGAATAAGTAAATCTATATCTGATGGTTTCAAATTATTATATTCTAAAGCCTCCTTAATAACTTCTGGAAATCTTTGAACTGCATTTTTAAATACTAATTGACCATTCATATTAGGCAGCAAGGCGCCTGCTTCTAACATTTCATTTGAACAACGTATTTTGCTAACGCTACCTGGGTGTTTTGCTGCTAACTCTTCTGCATGTGTTCCATCAGAGTGTATATGCGTCGATAATACAGCACTCTCCTCTCCTTCTTCTGCCCTTTCAAGTAAAGCACAGCCAGCGCCATCACCAAATATCACAGAAACATGTCTGTCCCTATTTGTGTACTCAAAAGCATTAGTATGGATTTCGCTTCCTACAACAAGCACTTTTTTACACATTCCTGTTTTAATATATTGATCTGCTACTGAAATGCCATATACAAATCCAGAACACTGTTGTCTAATATCAATAGCAGGAATTCCATTAATTCCCATTTCTCTTTGCATAAGTACGCCTGAACCCGGAAAATAATAGTCTGGGCTAAGTGTAGCAAAAACAATCATGTCTACTTCGTTTTTGTTTATGCCAGCCATTTCAAGGGCTTTATATGCTGCACGCGCTCCCATTGTCGATACTCTATCCTCATTTTCTTTGTAGATACGACGTTCTTTAATGCCCGTTCTTTCCGTAATCCACTCGTCTGTAGTATCCATTATTTCAGAAAGTTGATTGTTTGTTAAAACTTCTTCAGGTAAATAATGTCCTACTCCGGTTATTTTTGATTGATACATTGTTTGTGATTTTAAAAGAACTTGACGAATTTAACA
>CAJXBJ010000009.1 GCA_913050195.1 uncultured Saprospirales bacterium | reverse complement strand
TAGATAATCTTGGAGTAATATTTATGACAAATAATTACTATAAAAATGAATCATCAATTGCAATTAATACACACAGCAATAAAAATGTGGAATTTGCCATAATTGGAGACAATGACCCTATGGTAATTGCTCATGAAATTTTACATCTTTTTGGAGCAGTAGACCTATACAAACCAAAAGGGAAACAATATTGGGAGAATAAAGACTTGGAATTAATTCAATCTGAATTCCCTCATTCAATAATGTACAATATTTCAGATAAATCACATCAAGATCTTGAAATTGACCCATTTACTCAATACTGTATTGGTTGGTCTGATAGCTTAGAAAGCAAATATCAAGGTTTAATCAAAGGTAAATCCAAAGTAATTCAAAAAATATTTAAAAATTAAATCCTAATGAATCCATCAGTAGCATTAATGTCGCAATTTCTTAATCAAGAAGGACAAAAAGGACCTTCCCCTGCAGGTAATTGGCTAAATCCAATATTAAGAATAGTACAAGAGGGCTATATGGAGGCAGACATAAAAGTTCTAAAGGAGCATACAAATCCTATTGGAACCATGCATGGCGGAGTTATTGCATTAGTTATTGATGAATTAACTGGAGCCTGCGCTTGGACCTTACACAACAAGAATCTACATGTCTCCCAAAATCTGTATGTCGATTATTTCAAACCTGCATATGAAGGTGAAACAATTCGAGTAAAAGCCAAATGCATTCGCAAAGGAAGCAAAATTATCAATATAGAATGCTGCTTATATAATGTCAAAGAAGTACTTCTGGCTAAAGGCGTTGGAAATCTAATAAATACGGAAAAACCAAATCCGTTCAGTGCTATCTAAATTGTCTTTAGATACTCAATAATTGCTTGACGCTCTGTTTCTTCAAGATCATCTCCAAATGTGTGACCCGAGTTAGAGTAACCAGGCAAATCCGTATTATAAGTATATTTACTACCTCCTGAGTTATGTTCTATATACTCCCAGCCAACTTTGTCAAACTCATAAATAGGATTTTGAAAATCTCTAGACCAATATTTGGGCCGCAAAGAGCTATTAAGCAGAGACTCTAAATTAGGCACAGATGCATTATGCAAATAAGGAGCCGTTGCCCAAATTCCATCTAATGGTGGAGCTACATATCCTCTGCCTGCTTGTAAAAAAGCACTATGTGGTTCTTGAGCAAACCAACTAGAGTTGTACCAATCTACAAATTCTGTATACGCATAATTAGACAAAGACAATAAGGAATCTGTTCCAACACGATCAATCTCAACAAATAAGTTGGGATATGATTCATTATAGCCATAAGTTCCATGACAAGGGGCACAACGTTGATCAAATAGTGTTTTTCCTTCCATAGCCAAATTGGCATCTATAGTCTCTGGAAAAACTGGTGGCTCTATACTAAACAAATATGCTAATACATCCGCAAATTCATTATCAACTTCTCGCGCCTCAGCACTATCTTGAATAGTTAATATACTTGAAGCCATCATAATCCTAGAAAAATCACCACGTCCTACGGCAGTGTAAAACATTGCATTTTTCTTTTTTAAAACCCACCATGGGGGCACATCCGATGGAATAACCTCACTAGGCACATTTAGACTTGGTGCATTAGACCAAGTTAAATCTGTTTTATTTCGGTGTGCAGCTAATACTGCGGCCAACTTATCCGCAGGATTCACACCTGCTTTTTGTGTAATAATGTTAGGCCCAGTTGCCACAACAGCATTTCTGAATGGCTCATAAGCTACCCATTCTGGCGAAGGATTTCCTTGACTAGAAGGATAATATAAATTCATAAGCATATCAACTGTTGGAATATTAGCACCTTGGTCCGTTGTGAAATCTGAAATAGAATTTCCAAGACCTAATATAAATTGTCCATTTAAATGTGCTGCATGACAACTCAAGCAATTTGCACTAACTACACGGACTCCATTAGGCGCTTTGACAGCATTAAAATTGTAAGGTACATTGGCACTATAAGACGTTCGATTCAATAAATTATTACTTGCTGTTCCATTAGCCGCAATGTAGGCATTGTATGGTATACCACTTCGAACATAATCTCCGTATATTAAATAATGATATCCAGAATCTGCATTACCTGTTCTTTGTGGATAGGACTCTAAAGCAGATGTACCTGTCATATCTACACCATAAGGAGGATTCTCAGTTTTATCTTTTTTACAAGCAAAGACAAACCCAACTATAGTCATGAACAAAATAAAACCTCTTAACCCCAATGCACTTAATTAATGAATAAAATCAATTATTTTTGATATATGAATTTACGAAATAATCTGCTGATAATAATTTTGAGCCTCTCGCTATTACCAACATTACATGCTCAAAGCTCTTTTGAACCTTTCCTCGTAAGTTCATTGCCAATACTGTCATCAATTGAAGCAGATGGATGGAAAATCATTGAAATAAAAACAGGACATATTAAAGGCAAAACAAAGGTTGATAAAGTACTTCGAGAAGGCCGAACCTATGGATTTTATGCCTGTGGAGACAAACGTATTGCTGAAATCAAAGCTTCAGTACTAAGAATTGCTGGAGATAAAACCAAAGTCTTTCAAACAGAAGAAGAATCTGGCAAAGATGCTACCATTATTTTTGAAGTGAAAAAAACAGGACTTTATCGATTTTTAATTGAAGTAGAAGATTATAGTAGCAATAATAGCCAAGGATTTTACAATATGATCTTCTTTAAAAAATAATGCATGTATCTATTTTTTGACACAGAAACAACAGGTCTACCAAAGAATTGGAAAGCACCTGTAGAAGAGGTTGATAATTGGCCAAGAATTGTCCAAATTGCCTGGCTTGTATATGACAAAACGATGAAGCCAATAAAAAGTGCAGAATACATTGTATCTCCTTCCGGCTTCCAAATACCTATAGAGGCATCAAATGTTCATGGAATTACTACAAAACGAGCTATAATGGAAGGAGTAAGCTTAGAACATGTTTTAAATGCTTATAAATTAGATTTAAAGGAATGCAGTCATATAGTTGCACATAACTTAAATTATGACATCAATGTGCTTGGTGCAGAATTTATTAGACTTTATGAAGAGAACCCTTTACCATTTAAAAAAGGGATTTGCACGATGCTATCTAGCGTAGACTACTGTGCCCTACCTGGCCCTTATGGATATAAATGGCCAAAATTATCTGAACTACACATTAAACTTTTTGGGAAAGACTTTGAGGATGCTCATGACGCAATGGCGGATATAAAAGCCACTGCTGATTGCTTTAAAGGTCTTAAGGAAAGAGGCATTATCTAACGCGTAAATACCCAGTCTGTGCTATTAGAAAGCACTTCATTAAAGCTATAATTCTCATAATTAAACCCTTTAATACCCTCCGGCGTTTGCAAATTATTCTCTATAATGTATCTACTCATTAGTCCCCTAGCTTTTTTAGCAAAAAAACTTATAATTCTATAATCACCATTTTTATTCTCTTTAAAAACTGGAGTTATTATTTTTTGATTTTTAAGCCCACTCTTTACTGATTTAAAATACTCGTTCGAAGCAAGATTAATTATATGCTTATCTCTATGCGATTCTAGTTCATTTAATAACATATCAGCAATCTTATTTCCCCAAAATTCATACAAGTCCTTACCCAATGGATTGCTTAATTTGGAACCCATTTCTAAGCGATACGCCTTCATGAGATCTAACGGCTTTAAATAACCATAAATACCAGACAATATTCTTAAATGGCCTTGCATATATTCCGTATTTTTTAGAGTATCTACATCAAGTCCAGCATAAACATCTCCCTTAAAGGCATAGACTGCTGCCTTTTCCATAATGCCTTTTTCAAACCACTGCTGATAGCGTTCATAATTAAGATCAGCGATTTTATCACTAACACCCATTAGAGATTTGATATCTTTTGGCATAAAAGATTGTAAAATTTTAGCTAACTGATCAGACTCCTCTATAAAACATGCTTTGGATGTACTTGTAACTATTGAGTTAGTTTTAAAATCAAGAGTTTTTGCAGGTGAGATTAATAGTATCATGTATTTGCTTTAAGTCAGTAAATTTAAGGATAATATAAATTTTGTATACTTTTATTGTCTATGAAAAATTTCATTCATTGGTTTAATGAAACTCTATTGCTTATACATGAGGCAACTGGTCTTACGCCAATTATCCAAACAAGAATTCTAAGTTCTGTAATATGGATTTTAGTTTTATTTGTTATTCGCAAGGTAGTATTAATGTTTGCACTGCGCAATGTAGAAAACTACAAAACTAGATACGGATGGCGAAAATACAGCTCATATGTAATGTATTTTCTTATCATATTCTTTGTAGGCCGAATATGGTCTGATAGCTTTGAAACACTTTCTACATTTTTAGGCCTTTTATCTGCTGGAATTGCAATTTCATTAAAGGATCCTCTTGTGAATTTTGCAGGATGGAGCTTTATAATGCTGCGAAAACCTTTTGAACTTGGAGACCGTGTTCAAGTGGGAGACAGTGCGGGAGATGTAATTGATATAGGTTTTTTCCAGTTCACACTTATTGAAATAGGTAATTGGGTAGATGCCGATCAAAGCACGGGAAGAATTATTCATGTGCCAAATGGTAAAGTATTTAATGAAACTCAAGCGAATTACAATAAAGGTTTTGAACATATATGGAATGAAATCCCTGTAGTTATAACCTTTGAGAGTGATTGGAAATTAGCAAAACAAATCTTAACAGACATCATTAATGAGCACGCCAAAGATTTTACAGATGAAGCAGAAAAAAAACTTAGAGATGCTTCAAGTAAATACCTTATATTTTATTCGAAATTAACACCAATTGTATATACTTCAGTAAAGGATTCCGGAGTCTGTTTAACTATTCGCTACCTTTGCCCACCTAGAAGAAGAAGAGGGACTCTAGAGCAAATATGGGAACAAATATTAACGGCGTTTGACAAAGAAGCAAACATAGACTTAGCTTATACAACATATAGAGTATACAATCAGTTAAATGAAGGCAAAGAACCTTTAACTAATGAATTGCCTCAGCCTTAAGCACTCCATGTAATAATGGTGATTTTTTGCATTGAGCTTCTTTTATCTCAACTGCCTGATTTAAATATCCTATCGAAGAAGCAAGCTGTTCTAATCTAGAACTATATAAGCTAATTATAGGCTCACCCCTTTCAACATAATCACCTACCTTTTTATGAATTCGAAGTCCTGCACCATGATCAATAGCATCCCCTTTTTTCTCTCTGCCTGCACCTAGAACCAATGACGCTAAACCAATTTCTCTAGCTTTCATAGCGTGTATGTAACCACTGTGATTCGCACAATATGTGTGCGCTAATGGGGCTAAAGCTAATTTAGATATATCATCTATAAAAGAAACATCTCCGCCTTGAGCAGCTATAAAGTGCTTGAATTTTTCCATAGCACTCCCTTCCACTAAAGCTGAAGCACACATTTGCATAGCCTCTTCCTTATTAGCCGCCTTTTCAGCCAATAATAAAATCTCTGATGACAACTCTAAACATAAGGATTTGAAATCTTCAGGGCCACCGCCATTTAATGTTTCAATAGCCTCAATAAGTTCTAAACTATTGCCTACCGTATTGCCAAGGGGCTCCTCCATATTGCTCACAACAGCAATAGTATTTTTCCCCATATTCGTGCCAATATCAATCATACATTTAGCCAATTCAAATGCTTTATCCTGTTCTGGCACAAAAGAACCAGAACCCGTTTTCACATCAAGTATTATTGCATCGGCACCTGAGACTAATTTTTTACTCATAATACTCGCTGAAATCAAAGAGATATTATCAACAGTAGCTGTAACATCTCGCAACGCATATAGTTTTTTATCAGCTGGAACAAGATTTTTAGTCTGACCTCCAATAGCTAAACCAATTTCATTTACATTTTGAATAAACCCCTCCTCAGTCATATCAACTGAAAAACCAGGAATAGACTCTAGCTTATCAATTGTGCCTCCAGTGTGACCAAGTCCACGTCCTGAGATCTTGGGCATTTTGACTCCCAATGACGCAACCAAGGGAGCCACAACAATAGATGTTTTATCACCAACACCGCCTGTACTATGCTTGTCTACTTTTAAACCCTCTATTTGATCAAGATTAATACTATCTCCAGATTGTATCATTGCCTTTACTAAATGAACGGTTTCTTCCTTATTCATGCCATTAAGAAAAATCGCCATAAGGAAAGCCGCCATTTGATAATCAGGAACTTCACCACTAACATTAGACTGCACCATGAAGTCTATTTCTTCAAAGCTCAAAACTTTGTTTTCTCTCTTACTTAAAATAATGTCGTAGGCTCGCATCTTATAATTTGGATATAGTGAGCTTTAATAGTTTGATGAAATCTTCACGAATATTAGCCGCTGTCTCTATAACTTCTTCATGTGTTAAAGGTTGGTCTAATATTCCTGATGCCATATTTGTTATACAAGAGACACCTAGAATTTCCATCCCTGAATGTACACCAACAATAACTTCTGGAACTGTTGACATACCTACTGCATCTGCGCCAATTATACGAGCCATCCGCACTTCTGCAGGTGTTTCATAAGATGGGCCTGTACCATACATATAAACACCTTCTTGCAATTTGATACACAATTCTGATGATGAACTTTTTAATGCATTTTGCATTCTTTTAGAATATGGAGCAGACATATCTGGAAAACGAGGGCCAAAATCATCTAGATTTTCACCAATAAGAGGATTATCACCACTAAAATTAATATGATCACTTATCATCATTAGGTCACCAGCTCTAAAACTAGTATTTACACCGCCTGCCGCATTAGTAATTATAAGCTGCTTAATACCAAGCTTTGCCATAACTCGAACCGGCAAACTAACTTCTTGCATTGTATACCCCTCATAGAAATGAAACCTACCCTGCATAGCTAAGACCGTCTTACCCTCAAGCTCTCCTATTACAAAACGCCCTGAATGACCCTCTACCGTTGACTTTGGTAAAGCATTAACTTCGTCATAAGAAATAAAAATAGGATTCTTAATTTCTTCAGCTAGTACACCTAGGCCTGAGCCAAGTATCATTCCTAAATCTATTGCTTTACCCCCTAATTTTTGATCCAAGTAACTATGTGCACTATGGATACGCTCTTTAATTTGTTGCATTTTCTAATTTAAGTAATTCGTTCGCAAAACTATTGCCATAAGCCGTTGACTGTAGGCCTAAAAGGTCACAAATACTTGCTCCAATATCCGCAAAAGTTTCCCTAGTTCCAACGTTTACACCAGATTTGATCTTAGAGCCATAGACTAAAATTGGCACACGTTCTCTAGTATGATCTGTTCCACTATAGGTTGGATCATTCCCATGATCAGCTGTAATAATCAAAGCATCATCTTCCTTCATGGCTTTAATTATGTCAGGCAAACGGTGATCAAAAGCCTCTAAACAAGCACCATATCCTTTAACATTTCGACGATGTCCATAGAGCGTATCAAAATCAACTAAATTTGTCATTATAATACCCTCAAAATCTTCATGTATAAGTTGAATTGTTTTATCAATACCTTTTTCATTGCTTTTTGTAGGATACGAATGTGTGATACCATCTCCACTAAATATGTCACTTATTTTACCAACACCTCTAACCTCTAATCCATGATCCTTGGCAAGTGCTAAAACAGTTTTACCGTTAGGCATCAACGAAAAATCACGTCGATTAGATGTACGTTCATAACGACCTGATATACCAATAAACGGCCGTGCTATTACACGCCCCACGGCATAATCATCCTTTAGTATTTCTCTTGCCTTAGCACAAATATCATAAAGCTCCTCTAATGAAATAACTTCTTCATGAGCAGCTATTTGAAAAACACTATCTGCCGAAGTATAGACGATTGGCCGCTTACTTTCAACATGTTCGTCACCCAATTCATTTATAATTGTAGTACCAGAAGCAGCATAATTACCAATACTTTTTTTCCCTATAGCTCTTTCAAAAGCATCAATAATGTGCTCTGGAAAACCCTCTGGAAAGGTTGGAAATGCTTGACTTAAATTAAGACCCGCAATCTCCCAATGTCCAGTAGTGGTATCCTTGCCTGCTGAAACCTCAATAGCTTCTCCATAAGCCCCTTGTAGTTGTTTGGCAGGTTTAATATTTATTGTATCTGAAATATGCCCCAATCCTAAATTAGCCATATTTGGCAAGTCAAATCCAACTAAAGATTTGGCAATATTACCTATGGTATTACTATTCTCATCACCATACTGTAGCGCATCAGGAGCACGTCCAATTCCAACACTATCTAAAACAATTAAAATTACTCTTTTCATAATGAATTAAAACCCTTTTTAATTTAAGGCGTAGAACACTTTTTTAAAAGCAGTGTCTGTACAAAGATACGGATAGCTTTGCAAATTGAAAATCTGAAGTTAATTCACTAAATTTGTTTACAACGGTGAGCAGGTTTTACAGGCTTATTAAAATCAGCAATATGAGTAAAAATGGCATTTATACACCCTTAGATTTTAAAAACGTAGATTTTAATGTAAGTATAGATGAAGTTGGCGTTGGAGACCGTCTAGCAAGAATCAAATCTAGAAGCATTAAGAAAGCATCTAAAGTTGAAGCAACTTTGATGGCAATTAATATGATTGATTTAACAACTTTAGAAGGGATGGATAGTCCAGCTAAAGTGAGGCAGTTGTGTTCTAAGGCAATGCGGCCACACGAAGAATATGAAAATATTCCATCAACGGCTGCAGTTTGTGTCTACCCTAACTATGTCGCATTAGCTAAAAAAGAGCTGAAAGGATCTGGTGTAAATGTAGCTGCTGTATCAACGGCCTTTCCGTCAGGGAATGCACCAATGAGTATAAAAATCGAGGATACTAAATTTGCAGTGGATGCAGGGGCTGATGAAATAGATATGGTAATTTCTAGAGGCAAGTTTCTATGTGGAGAATATAATTTTGTTTTTGATGAGATTGCCAAGATTAAAGAGGTTTGCGGCAAAGCCCATCTTAAAGTTATTCTAGAAACTGGTGAACTAGAAACCTTAGACAAGGTTCGTCTCGCAAGTGATATAGCAATGGAAGCTGGAGCAGACTTTATTAAAACATCTACGGGAAAAATTCAACCAGCAGCAACCATGCCTGTAACGCTAGTTATGTTAGAGGCGATTAGAGAGTTCTATTACAGAACCGGAAAAATGATTGGAATGAAACCAGCTGGAGGTATTAAACAGCATAAAGATGCTCTGAAATATCTAGTTATGGTTAAAGAAACGCTTGGAGAAGCATGGTTAAATAATAAATATTTTAGATTTGGAGCCAGCTCACTAGCTAATGAGCTATTAATGCAGTTAGTTAAGGAGTATACTGGAAATTATCAGGCACCTGAGTACTTCTCAATAGATTAAAGTTAAGCCATGAGTAAAAAAGAAAAAGTACTAGATAAGAAAAGCAAAAAAGCCATAGAAGATATCGCTATGAATGGAAGTATAAATAATTCTAGAAAGTTGAATTTTGACACGAGCTGGCAATACGCCCCCGCTCCTGAAAGCACAGATCATTTTAAACTCAAAAAAAAATATGATCTATTTATTAATGGCAAATTTGTAAAGCCCACAGATGGCAAATACTACAAAACCATTAATCCTGCAACAACAGAAACCTTAGCAGAAATAGCCTATGGGACCGATAAAGATGTTGATAAAGCAGTAAAGGCAGCGCGTAAAGCTTACAATGAAGTTTGGTCAAAGCTTCCTAGAAAAGAAATAGCAAAATACATCTATCGAATAGCTCGATTATTACAAGAGCGTTCAAGAGAATTTGCTGTTGTAGAAACTCTAAACGGAGGAAAGCCTATTCGTGAATCAAGAGATATAGATATTCCTCTAGCCGCTGCACATTTCTTTTATAATGCAGGATGGGCTGACAAACTACATTATGCATTCCCTGGAAAAAGCCCTCAACCACTAGGGGTTGCTGGTCAAGTCATTCCTTGGAACTTCCCTCTATTAATGGCTGCATGGAAAATTGCGCCTGCACTAGCTACAGGAAATACTGTAGTTATAAAACCAGCAGAAACAACCCCACTTACTGCCCTACTATTAGCCGAAGTAATTCAAGAGGCAGGCCTTCCTGACGGCGTAGTTAATATTGTCACCGGCTTTGGAGATACTGGTGCTGCAATTGTCAACCATCCTGATGTCAATAAAGTAGCATTTACAGGTTCAACTAAGGTGGGTAAGATCATTCAAAAAGCTCTAGCAGGAACAGAAAAAAAGTACACACTTGAGTTAGGTGGTAAAGCAGCAAATATAATCTTTGAGGATGCACCAATTGATCAAGCTATTGAAGGTGTAATTAATGGCATATTTTTTAATCAAGGACACGTTTGTTGTGCTGGCTCACGCTTATTGGTTCAAGAATCTGTATTTAAAACAGTGATTAAGAAATTACAAGATAGAATTGAGAATCTTATTGTTGGGGACCCAATGGATAAGAATACAGATATAGGGGCAATAAACTCTAAAATGCAGCTTGATAAAATCAAAGAATATTATGAGATTGGTAAATCAGAAGGGGCCTCTTCTTTCCAGTCCTCGTGTAATTTGCCTAAAAAAGGCTTTTTCTTTAGACCTACTCTATTTTGGGATGTAGCACAATCTCACAGGGTTGTACAAGAAGAAATATTTGGTCCTGTACTGACTATTCAAACCTTCAGAACTGTTCAAGAAGCCATAGACAAAGCGAACAATACAGCTTACGGTCTTTCGGGTGGTGTTTGGACAGACAAAGGATCAAAAATATTCAATGTAGTAAATAAAATTCGTGCTGGCGTATTATGGGCTAATACATATAATAAATTTGACCCAACCTCACCTTTTGGTGGATATAAAGAAAGTGGCCTAGGAAGAGAAGGTGGCCTTCATGGACTAACTCCTTATTTAAAGATGTAATACAATTATTATGAGTGACAGATTAAATATAAATAAGACGTATAAATTATATATTGGCGGCAAATTTCCTAGAACAGAATCTGGTAGAGCATATACTATTGAAGATTCCAAAGGAAATACACTTTGTCATATGAGCCGTGCTTCACGTAAAGATTTTAGAGAAGCCATTGTAGCTTGTCAATCTGCAATTAAGGGATGGGCTAACAGAACAGCGTTTAATAGAAGTCAAATCCTCTATAGAATAGCCGAAATGCTTGAAGGACGTAAAGCCCAATTTGTAGATGAGCTTATTAGTACTGGAGCAACGAAAGGCAGTGCTACTAAAGAGGTAGAATTATCTATAGATCGATTAGTGTATTTTGCTGGATGGGCAGATAAGTACACTCAAGTATTTGGCAGTGTTAATCCTGTAGCTACCTCTCACTTTAATTTTTCTACACCTGAGTCAATGGGACTAATTGCCATTATGGCTCCTGATGAGCATCCATTATTAGGTCTTGTTTCTAATCTAGCACCATGTATTGTTGGCGGTAATACTTGTGTAATACTGGCTTCTGAAGTAAATCCCTTTATAGCTATTTCATTTGCAGAAGTATTAAACTCTTCTGATGTCCCAGGTGGTGTAGTGAATATTTTAACAGGATTTAAATCAGAGCTTTATAAGCACTTTGGTACACATATGAATGTTAACGCTATTATTTGCTGCGCAGATAATAAAGATCAGATTATAAACATGCAAGAAAATGCAGCCTTAAATGTTAAGCGCTTTATTTTAAGGAATAAAGTTAATTGGATGAGTGATGCTGGACAAGATCCATATTTCATAATGGATACTCAGGAAATAAAAACAGCTTGGCACCCTATTGGCATTTAATGCTCGTGTGATCGAGATTTAATCGTTTTATTTTTCCATTTTGCTGCTTCTTTAGCCATCTCTATTTCAAAGTCTTCAATAGTTGTAGACTGCATCTCTTCTAATTGGGGCATTCCAGCGTTTACCCAGGCTGTGTACCAAAAACAACCAATAGATAGTACAGCTGCTTTCATTCGTCGCTCTACTTGACCATCTAACATTTCATGATAAGCCATAGAATATTCCTTAGAATATGTTCTCAATGTATTTAGCCCCCTTTTCTCAAAACTATATTTTTGATCTGCAGGAAATGAATCATTAAGAGATTGTTCAAATTTAAGTACGGAATCCAAGGCATTATGGCTCTCCTCTATTCGATCCCAAATGAAGTCCAAAGGATTACTGATATAATGAGCTTTACCAACAAAATAATCATAGTCTTCGGCATTGAGTTCTGGTAATCTTGATTCCCAAAAAGCATGAATACCCTTTTGGTTTGTCATATGACCATTATAATTTTCTGTGGTATGCAAAGGGACATGAGCATCTCCTATGTAGTGACCTATGTCTGCAGAATAACGTAATATATTAAACACGTTTTTATCTCTAAATGCCTTAGTTAGATTTGCATGAACCAATGTAATATTCCATGGTAAAGTTCCATAGGTTTCTATGGTATCCCTACCAAATTTCTCTACGGCTCTAGTCCAAGATCTAGGCATCACCTTAAACGGTGCATCTTTACTAAAATGATCAATATCTATGTAATGTTTTGGTGCTTCGCCATCGACGGCATAGCGTCGTTTATCGGGATCAACTGCATGTTCTGTAACAAATTCAATATGTCTTTTATAAAAGGCAATCAACTCATTTGGCAAAGTAAATACTGCCAAGCGGTTAATACGCTTATGAGCGTAGAACCCCCATGCCTTTGCTTCTTTATTTTCAACCCATAACGACAGCATTATTACTAGTGCAAATGACACTATAAATACGTACAGTCGATTCCATTTTAATAACGATTTTTTCATGTAATACCTCTATTGAACTAACTGAAAATCAACATAAAAATAAAATAATTTTTCGCTAAATTTATGAGTCGTTTGTATAAACATAAATTATATCCATGAGAGCGTTTACTTTTCTGTTGGTTTTAGGACTTATATTGAATATTCCTTTATCAGCTCAATTTACTGATAATTTTAGTGACGGAGATTTCACCAACAACCCATCTTGGTTTGGTATAGACAGTTGCTTTGAAGTCATAGGTCAGGAGTTACACTTGAATGCACCTTCAGTTTCAGCTACAACATATTTAAGTACCAATTCTTATGTGATTAATACCGCTACATGGATTTTTAAAGTAAGAATGGAGTTTAACCCCTCATCATCAAACCACACAAGAGTATACTTAATGTCTGACAATAGCGACCTTTCATCTAGTCTAGAAGGTTATTTTGTTGAGATTGGGGGTAACAATGATGAAATTTCTTTACATCGACAAGATGGCTCTTCAGATACTAAAATTATTGATGGTACAGATGATGCAGTAGACACTTCAGATGTAACAGTTCGTGTAAAAGTGGAAAGAGATGCAAGTGGGCTTTGGACATTGTCTTATGATTTAACAGGCAATGTAAATTATGTACAGGATGGAACTGTGCTTGACAATACTTACAATGTAAGCTTGTACGCCGGGGTATATTGCAAATATACATCGACAAGATCTGACAAATTCTATTTTGATGACTTTAGCGTCAGCGGACAGGTGTATCAAGACAATACACCACCAACACTTACCTCAATTAATGTTCTCTCAAATACGCAGCTAGATTTAAAGTTCTCGGAAAATATTAAAAAAAATGGGGGTGAAAACACCAACAACTATTCTGTAAACAATGCTGTTGGCTCACCGACTAGCGCAGTATTCAATGCCACGGATAGTAGCCGAATCACCTTGAGCTTTTCTAACGCATTTGCCAATGGAACAGTTAATACCTTAAGCCTTTCAAACCTTGAGGATAATATGGGCAATGTAATGAGCAATACTGACCAAGACTTTGTTTACTTCATTCCAGTAGCTGCATCGTTTAAAGATATTGTTATCAATGAAATATTTGCTGACCCTACACCTCAAATTGGTTTACCGGCTGGTGAGTTTATTGAGATATATAATGCAAGTAATAATGTTTTTGATATGGATGGATGGTACATTTCAGATGGAAGCAGCAATAAGAGCCTCGGTTCGCATATTCTAATTCCAGGTGAGCATTTAATATTGTGTGCAGAAGATGACACTTTTGATTACCGATTTTACGGTGATGTTATTGGATTAAGTTGGAATACCTTAACCAATGGCGGAGATGATATCTATTTATATGACCCTTCCATGGTATTAATTGATGAAGTTCACTATGAGGATAGTTGGTATGGTGATGCGAATAAAGAAGATGGAGGCTATAGCCTAGAGCTTATCAATCCAGATCATCCATGCCAAAGTCCATCAAATTGGCATGTTTCTGATGCGTTTATTGGCGGCACACCAGGTTCCCAAAATAGCCTTTTTGATAATAGTCCTGATCAGGATGGACCTAGCATTGAAAAGATTAATATAGTTTCAAATAATGAAATTCAAGTTTTGTTTTCTGAAGCAATGGATAGCATAAGTATTACAAATGCTACTTATGATGCAAATAATGGCTTAAACGTACTTTTTGTAAGCACTTCTGGTCCGTATTACAACTCTGTTGACTTAACATTTACAACTGCATTTCAAAATAATGTAATTTATACCCTAGAAGTAAATAATGCTAAAGATTGTAGTGGAAATAATGTCGGTTCAGCAAATACTGGAAACTTTGTTCTGCCAGATACAGCCATAGGTAATGAAATTGTGATTAATGAGATTTTATTTAATCCAGTTGGTACAGCATCTGACTATGTTGAATTACACAACCGATCAAATAAATACATCGATCTTAAAGATTGGAAAATTGCAAGCTTAGATGAATTAAATGCTATTGCCGCAGAGTATAATATATCAACAAGCACTTATGTACTATACCCAGGGGATTTTGCACTTATTTCAAAAAACTCACAAAGTGTAATCGATCAATACCCTTATACAAGCGATAGTAACTTTATTCAACTCTCAACAATGCCTACTTACAGCAACGAATCAGGTACAGTAGCTATTTTAGATCAAAGAGATACTGTGATGGATGCCTTTTCATACCATGAAGACTATCACTTTAACTTGCTTGATTCCTATGATGGTGTATCGCTTGAGCGCCTTGATTATGACCGCCCAACTCAAGATCCAACTAATTGGACCTCTGCCTCAGAAAATTCAGGCTTTGGGACTCCGGGTTATAAGAATTCTCAGACCCAAGTAGTCAACTTCACAGGAGATAGAGTACAAATTAGCCCAGAAGTCTTCTCTCCAGATAATGATGGATATGAAGATCTAACAAACATTTCATACGAACTTGCAGATGAAGGCATGGTTGGAAATATTACAATTTACGATGATGCTGGGCGAGTAGTAAAATATCTAGTAACAAACGAGCTCTTAGGTCAATCAGGAACCTATGCATGGGATGGAACAAATGAAATTGGCGAGAAAGCTAAAGTAGGCATTCACATTGTCTTTGTTGAAGTATTTGACATTCAAGGTAATGTAGAACACTTTAAAAAGAGCTGTGTAGTATCACACAAGATTAATTAGTTCCAGAAGAATACTCGTCTAAAAACTCCAATTGACTTTCACTATGCAAAGTAATTTGAGGAATATTTTTAAAACTCTTTACTACCCCACTTACGCATATTACTTTGTTCATAAGCTCTAATTCTGGCTCAAAGCTGAAATTCTTACGATCATCCCCCCATACAGTAACTGTAAACACATGGTTAGGAAACTTTTTATCTATATTAATATAGGTGGGAGCGCCTTTACCTTTTTCATTATATTTAGTCGCTACTACCGTTCCACATACTTTACATTCCTCTCCAATATGGTATTTTGCCTGCAATGTATTAAAACGTCCTTTTTTGAAAGGTAGCGGATTAACACCATCAGAAGAAACTGCATCATTTGTCCATTTTTTAAGCTGATTCTTACTTTCTAAAGCAATTTCAAGTTCATCATCAAGGGTATGAAAAAAATCAATCCCTGTTAGCATTTCCACACTATCCACACTAACAGCATATTCCAAAAAATGTTTATTTGAAGCGCCATTTTCAATCACAAATGCAAGCGCTTTTTTATCATCACCTTGCAAATCCATAATAACCTTATAATAGAAGTTAGGAACACTAACTTCATTTTCTCCAATAGTTTTTAAAGCTGGCTTAAGTACTCCACCAGTAATAACAAACAAGGCATCATCTTCGATTACCCACTCTCTTATTTGATTTTCTAATTTGGCCCAAATCTCTCTATTCAGTTCTGGAAGCTGAGGACTCATATTACTGTAAAAATAAGATTCAGACAACGCCTTTTTACTCCATCTAAAATCTGCTGATGGCGCTAGATGTCCTCGGTCATAGCCTGAATACCAATAATCAGCTTTTACAGCAGTTGCCGTGCTCACCAATGGATCTACCCTAAAGTCATTCGTTCGTCGAACCTTACCTTCCTCAATATCTTTTGTTACCATATGTGCCACCCAATTAGCCTGCTCATGCTCTTCATTATAACTCAAGCTCATTGCAGAATGATGCACAACTTGTTCTCCTTTTATTGGCGCTGGTAATGCATATTTTTTTATTTGCTGAGAAACCCAAAAGAGCTTTTTATCTTCAAGCTCAGTCTCCAATTCAATCTTTCTACTCTCTAAACCTTCAATTAAATGCTCTAGACTATCAATGCTTTTTTGATAATTCTGACCATATATAAAGCCTTGTGCCAGTAATAGTTGAATGAAAAAAAACAGAAATTTCTTATACATATATTTACCGAATTCAGAGATCAATCAAGCTCCAACTAGATTATCGTGGATTTAAGTTAAGAAAAAAAGCTTAGAATCTGATACGCAATTGCACCTTGAAATCTGTCCTTGTTGGCCCCTCATTTGTATTCAGACCTGAACCAATTTCATCTCGATTAGTGTAATATGTCTGACCCAACTTAGTCCAAAGATCAATATTGCGATTAACTCTATATTTAAGAAGCAAATAATTTCTTAGGCCTCTATGATAAACTGCAGGTATATAGAAGTAATACAATACATCGCTTTCATACATATAAATTCTAGAATCATAATCATCTGTATCAAACATGCAGAAACGCGATGTTATAGAGAGACGCGAGTCCATAGGCTTATAAATGATATCTTGATATGTCATGTATCCACCTTTATATCCCTTACTTGGCTGATGGAAGCGAGCAACTTCAATTCTACTTCTAAGCTTTAAAGCTTTAGTAACACCATAAGTTATATCAAATCTAAGGTTCTCCCTAGTCTTCCACTCAATTCCTGGGATATAGTCATCACTACCAAATTCATTAATGCCTCTTGTCTCATTCCTATAGCGCATGTATGCACGTAAAGTCTTACTAGGCTTATAGGCTACTTGAACTAGGTATTCATAACCACCTGAAGGAGCATCAACTTGATACCTTAACCATGGAAATTTAAACTGATCCATATATGTTGATATTGTCCATTTTCTAAATGGCTTAAACTCTAAGCCCATATACAAACCTGACTCGTTACTTACTTTAGAGCCCTCAGCAAAACCTTCAGCATATAAAGATTGATAATCCTTACCATAATTACGATGCACAATTGACATTGAAGCTTTCTCACCTAAGGCAATGAGTGCTCCATTTAAAGAAGCTGTACCACCATTAGCACTTCTTGAGAATTCACCAAAAAAGTTAAAATTTCGTTTAACGATATTATAATCAACTCCTATATTAGTATTTTCGTTAGAGTTGAATTCAAACTGATTATAAATCTGTAAATTACGCTCTACCTCTCCACTTAAGTTGGTACTAGCCGCCGTAAAGCCAATATTTACATCTCTGCTCTTATATTGAATATTACCTCCATAAATATACTCTCCTATAGCATTTTTATCCATTACCTCATTAGGCGTACGATGTAAACCAGTATACTGGAAAGAGCTTACCTTCACTTGATCCTGATCAATTGTATCAAGGCTAGAAATATTAGCATCTATATCCTTCTGAGATACAAAGCCAGTAATTTCAAAATCTAATGCCTCCATGGTAACAGCTAATCCTCGCATAAATATATTCTCATCTACAGAAGAGTATGGTCGAATCTTGGAAGCATTTTTCTTTACGCTCATAACATCTGCTGATTTTCCAAAACCCAAACCCGACCAAAATGTCAAACCCTGACCAAATTGAGCATGATAATCGCCCACCGCTAATTGCTTAATTCTGCCAACATCACGGATATAGGCATGTGCAGAATAAAAATCAAACCCATTCGGATTGGAGCCCTTAAAAAATTCTTCGCCTGCATCATTTTCCGCCGTAACACCTAAACTAATTTTATTCCCATATTTATAACGCACTCTGTTAAATGATCGCACTGGTGATCCCAAATATCTACTATTTGGATTTGCAGCGTAAGCAGAATCTGAGATAGAGCTAAATCCTTCTACTTCCTCCAAATTTCTCTGATATCTAGAAATAAGTTCATATGAACCATTTTCAATTAAATCTTTAAATGTAAGTTTTGGCGCATCAAAAGGCCTATTCACTTTTACAAAAGGCAATATTTGACGAATCAAATCCAAATTATAGCCTTTAATTGACTGCAACTCATAAATAGCTAGAAGCTTACCATTCTTTTCTATATGCTCAAATAAGTTTCGTATTTGAATATCAGACAGTAAATGCAAAGCCTTTAAATCGCCTTCCTTAGCCCTATTTAGATTAATTGGGTGATCAAAGTAGAAACCCAAATCATCTAAAAGCGTTGTATAATCTAACTCATCCTCTTGAGTAATTTCTGCAATTGACTCTATCCTATCTTCAATAATTGCTAATTTGGATGAGAAGCGTTTCTCTTGACCAAACAAAACGGAGCTAATTAATACACTTAATAATATGAAAATCGCTTTATTCAAATAATTATTTTTTAGAAGCGCCCTCCTTCATTAGAACTATCACTATATGAGTGTCTTCCAAAGGTATATATTAAACCTAAGTTCGGAGAATAACCCAGAACCGCATGCTGTGTAGTTGAAAAATCAAGCATAAAACTCTTCCATTGCAAGCCAAAACCAAAGGTTAAAATTGTAGGATTTGTCTGAATGCCACAACGAACAAACAAGGGATCTAAAGCTTGATAATCCATTCCCATTTTAATAGAAGCTTTTGCATCTATATTTTTTTCAGCCTCTAAACAAAGCTGAACCTTATCATTCATTTGATAAGACAAACCTAAACGCATAATAGTAGGCACCCGTTCATTTTGATAATCACTAATCTTTGCTCGATTAAGATTATAAATGTGAGCTCCTAATCTAAGCTCATCTGTTATCGAAGACATGATACCAATCTCTCCGACAAGACCACTAAAATTATCATATTCCGCTCCTTGATTAATCATGAAATAGTTAAACTTAAGACCTATGGCAAATTGCTCACTTAATATCTTGGCATATGCAAGTCCAATATTTTGTTCACCATATAGATTATAGCCGTAAGAACTTGCCGTTAAGCCCATAGCCCCATTAAACATCGGCACATTGATACCAACTGCCATAGCAGCTAGTTCTGGCATCATAAATTTATTTTCATAACTCCCGCCGAAAGAATGATGATTCCAATAAGCCATGCCAGCGGGGTTATTCATTAATGAATAGTGGTCTGCAAACATTACCCCAACATTACCCATGGCACTAGAACGAGCATTAGCTGGTATTAGGCCACCACCAGCGTAGGATGTTTGTATTGAAAGCAAGCAAAGAAAAGACAGTAAACTAAAAAGCTTCATAGATATATTATTCATAAAGCTTAAATATAAGGATTAAAACTCAAACTTAAAGGGTAGAACCTCGCTTACTTTCTTGATTTGACGCCCCTCTTTTCCAAGAAAGATTATTTCTGTTTCATTTGAACCATAATCTGCAAATTCAGCAATAAATTGACGACAAATACCACAGGGAGGTGCAGGAGCATCATTTGAAGTAACAATAACGATTTTATGAATTATCATCTCCTTACCTTCTTGAGCAACAGCAGTGGTAATAGCATTACGCTCCGCACAAATAGCTCCGCCATAAGAAGCATTTTCTACATTACATCCTGTAAAGACGTTGCCCTTTCGCGTTAATAAAGCAGAACCTACATGAAAATTCGAATAAGGCGCATAAGCCTTGTCCGCGACTTCTTTTGCTTTTTGTACCAATTCTTCAATAGTCATATCAACCTAATAACATTCCAATAATTGTGGCAGAAAGTAAAGAGGCTAATGTTCCAGCCAGCAGTGCTTTAAGTCCAAATTCTGATAAAAGCTTACGTTTCCCTGGAGCTAATGAACCAATTCCACCAATCTGAATTCCAATTGAAGCAAAATTGGCAAAGCCACAAAGCATATATGTTGCCATTGTTATAGACTTTTCTTCAGTAAATGCACCAGCTGCCTTCAATTCACTCAAACTTATATAGCCAATAAACTCTGTCATAATCACCTTCTCTCCTATCAGACGACCAACCAATGTAATATCTTCCGTACAAACTCCAAGAATCCACATAAGAGGCGCAAAAACATAGCCTAAGATAACCTGTAAAGAAAGTTCTTTATATTGGCCTCCACTAATATCTTCAATCAACGCATTCATACCTACATAACCGCCAAACTCTACAAGCATATAATTAAACATGGCAATAAATGCGATGAACACCAATAGCATAGATGCTACATTTACAGCAAGCTTCAAACCTTCCACAGTCCCATTTGATATAGCATCTAAAACATTACTGCCAATTTTTTCTTTAGTTACCTCCACACTAGAATCAATGGCTTCCGTTTGAGGCACTAATATTTTTGAAATCAATACAGCACCTGGAGCTGCCATAAATGATGCTGCTAATAAATGCTTTGCAAACTTTAATCGTTCTGCAGGATCATCTCCACCTAAAAATGCAATATAGGCTGCAAGAACACCTCCTGCCAATGTTGCCATACCCCCTGTCATAACAAGCAAAATTTCAGACCTACTCATACGCTCTAAATAAGCCTTAATCATTAATGGAGACTCAGTTTGCCCTAAAAAGATATTACCTGCTACCGATAAGCTTTCTGCACCGGAAAGCCCCATGGCTCTTGTTAAAACTACAGCCAATGCATAAACGACTTTTTGAATTATGCCTAGATAAAATAATACAGATGTTAAAGCCGAGAAGAAAATAATTGTGGGTAATACTTGAAATGCAAATAAAAAGCCATGCTTTTCAATATCGAGCAAAGAATCAAATAAAAAGCGAGTACCATCTGCCGAAAAGTTTAGAATATTCACAAACGCTTTTCCTAAACCATCAAATATTAAACGAAAATATTCTAAGAAACTAATTCCAGCAGGGTTTAGAATTAGAAAAGCCAATAGGCCTTGCATACCAATACCTATTCCCACCACTCTCCAAGATATAGATTTCCTATTTTCACTACATAACCAAGCTATCAATAGAATAAAAGATATTCCCAATAACCCTCGAAGAATTCTGACTAAAACAGAGCCACTTGAGGCAGTTGCTTTTGTAACTTGGCCCTCTTTAACTCCAACAGCTAACGCCTTACTTTCTTTGGCTGTAAAACTATAATTAACGCCATTTTCATATAAAACAAGCTGATCTCCATTTTTAGTCAACTTATAATACCGAGTTGTGTCATGTGGCTCAACATAATTTAATGTCAATAACGTATCATCATCAAATAGCCAAGAACCCAATGCCTTGAGACCTAATGCCTTAATTTCATATTCAAAATCTCCGCCTTCTTGAATTACAAAATAATCCTCAGCAGTAATTGGCTTCAAATTACTGTCTGTGGTATCTCCAACTTGACGTATAGATTTAAAATTATATTCTCCTGCAATCTCAAGTTGTTGATTCTGTCCAAATAAAAATGATTGGCAAATCCACAGAATGCTTAATAAATAAATTCGAAACATGTTTTACGTTGGTTTTGTAGATCTATTGACCGACATCAAAACCCTTTAAATGGGCTTTTCTAATCTTATTCTTTTCTTCTTGTGACTTGGCATATTCAAAACTATAAATAGCCCCCTCCCAATCTCCATACATAGCATTTGGGGTAACAATAAATTTATCTCCAAATAACGCCTTTAAGCTATCAACTGCTCCTAAACGTTTGTCAACACTCTGATGCTTAAAAACGTTTGAAAAGTCATCCAAGTTATCTCCTATCAATAGAACAATTTCATTATTTGCACTTAGCTCTTTTCTCAAACTATCTTTTACCGCATGCTTCTTTTTTAAGAAAAGCTTCTCATCTTGCACCTTCGGGAAACCAAGATTCTTAAGATTTTTTAAGGTTGCTTCTCGATTTTTCTCACTACGATTACTTATATAATAAACACCAATTCCATTATCCGACGCATAGTTTAAGAAATCAACTGCACCCGGCAAAGCCTCTGCCGAAGCAGTCTCTACCCACTCATGCCAGTAATTTGGATACATAAAATCACTTTTTACTGCTTGTGCCTGGAAAGGACTATTGTCTACGATGGTTTCATCAATGTCGACAATCACTATTGGATTTTCTTTCTTATCATCATTTGAAAGATACTGATCAACACGCAGTGTAGCTAGGTTGAAAGCTTGATGACACAATGCATCACGTTCACCGGCATTTTGGTGCCATAGAACCGCTTGCGTTAGCTGCTGACTTAACTGAGCTTCCCTTTGCTGCTTATCCAAACTTGATGATCCACATGATGCAAGCGCAAAACTCAACAATGCCAAACTAACTACATATAACCACATACTTCTCATTGAATTTAGATTCATAAAAATAAAATTTTTTTTGATTTATTCCTCTTCATGCAAATCGGAATAAGCCTTCTCTTCCATTGCCCTTTTAAAATGCTTACGACATACAGCAATATAAGATTCATTTCCACCTATATTTATTTGCTCACCTTCAAAAACAGGCATACCATCTACCACTCGCAAGTTCATAGTTGCCTTTCTTCCACATTTGCAAATAGTTTTTAACTCTTCAATAGTATCCGCATACAACATCAAATATGTACTTCCTTCAAAAGGCTCTGCTCTGTAATCCGAACGCAATCCATAACAAATAATAGGAATCTTCATTTTGTCCACTATATCTGTTAATTGAATAACCTGTTCTTTTGTCAAAAATTGAGATTCATCCACAAGAATACAATCTGGCCATTCATTTAGCCTATCAATATATTTAAACAAATCAACCGAGTTATTTACAGCTATTGCCTCCTGCTCTATCCCCAATCTCGATTTAATTTTGCCTTCACCAAATCGATTATCTAAATGAGATGTGAACAAAATCACATCCTGATTCTTTTCTTTATAATTGAAAGCCACTTTAAGCAAATCCAATGATTTTCCAGCCGCCATGGTGGAATATCTAAAATATAACTTTGCCATTAATTTTACTTTTAAACGATTTTCCTTTATTTAGATAACGCGTGAGAATTTACACTCTTAAAATAAAGGCAATGCAAGATAAAAAATTAATCCTTTTCTTTCTTGGATATCTCTTGTTTATAAGTCCATTGAAAGCTCAGGACAGCTTACAATTAATGAGCTATAATTTATTGAACTACCCAGATGTCAACCCTAGCAGACTACCCCATCTAAAAACCGTACTAATGTATAGTCAGCCAGATATACTTATTGTGAATGAGTTAAATACTGAAGCTGGAGCTAACAACATCTTGGTTCAATGTTTAAACCAAGATGGCATTAACTACTACAGCCGCGCACCCTACATGGATGGCTTTGGATCTGACAATATGTTGTTCTATGACAGTAGAAAAATAGGCCTCATTAATCAATCCCTAATAAGCACAACACTTCGACCACTATCACATTACCATCTTTATTTAAAAGATTGGGACCTTGAACAGACTGGAGACACTGCTTATTTAGATGTTTTTTCAGTCCATTTCAAAGCTTCCACTGGAAGCCAAAATGAGCACACGCGTTATGAGGCAGCCAAAGCCTTGAGGGACTATATTGACAATAATACAAATGGAAGTAACATAATAGTAGGTGGTGATTTCAATGTATATAAGAGCACCGAATCCTGTATGAAAGTACTAATGGACTCAGGCATTCATGAACTAAAAGATCCTGTAAGTGCAAGTGGAAATTTTCAGGACAATGCATCCTATTCCATTCTGCACACTCAAAGTACACGAACCACTGAAATTGATGACGGCGCAGCCGGAGGTTTGGATGATCGATTTGATTTATTTCTATGCTCTCAGGATATTTTTAATGGCAGCGGTAATTACATATCTCTACCTATGTCATACAAAGCCATTGGTAATGATGGGCAGCATCTAAACTTAAACATTACTGACCCACCTGCGATAAGCACATACCCATCAAACCTCATCAATGCACTTTATAACTTTTCAGATCATCTACCAGTAAGCTATACTTTAAAAACAAATAAAAATCTAGTAGATGGGATTTCAGATAAAAGAGCAGACATAAAATGGCGTTTAGATAAGGAGCATGGTCAACTATATTTTCAAATTAAAGATGGCGCTATTTCCTCAATAAGTCTAATGGATTATACAGGACGCCTTATTAAGAAAAAAACCTGCAATTATGGTTCAGAACAAAGTTTAGAACTACCCTCTCAAAACCATCAAATATTATTACTAATCATTGACACGAACAAGGGACAAGAAGCCTTTAAGCTACTATGGTAAAAAGCTTGCTCAATCAATGTATTAGTTAATTTCGTAATTTTGCATGGTAAAAAAACGAATAAATTAAACAGAAGAACATGGAAGCCGTTAGCTTAAAATACTCAGAAACTAAGAATTACATAGGAGGTCAATTAGTAGATAGCAACAATCGTCAAATGGATGTTTATAGCCCTTTAACGGGTGAAAAAATATCGACAGTTGTATTGTCCTCAGCCACTGAACTAGACCACGCAGTACAAACAGCCAAAAAAGCTTTACCAGCATGGGCAAACCTCACTGTAAAAGAAAGGATTCAAATATTCTTCAAATACAGACAATTATTGGAGGAAAATAGAGATGAGTTAGCGGCATTAGTAAGCGAAGAAAATGGTAAAACAATAGGTGAAGCTTACGCTGAAGTTGACAAAGGCATAGAGCTTACAGAGTTCGCCGTATCTCTTCCGCAGCTTACACAAGGTGAAATACTTGAAGTAAGTAAAGGTGTTGAGTGTAGAACAGAATATAAGCCTGTTGGAATCGTTGCTTCAATCACACCATTTAACTTTCCTCACATGGTTCCAAACTGGACAATACCAAATGCTTTATCTCTAGGTAACTGCATGATATTAAAACCGTCTGAAATGGTGCCGCTTAGTGCAATGCGTATTGCTGAACTGCTTAAAGAGGCTGGATTGCCAGACGGTGTTTTAAATGTTGTAAATGGTGATAAAGAAATCGTTGAAGCGATATGTGATCATCCTGATATTGCGGCAGTATCATTTGTAGGATCTACCAAAGTCGCTCAAATTGTATACAAAAGAGCGAGCATGAATCTAAAGAGATGCGCTGCTTTAGGTGGTGCAAAAAATCACTTAATCGTTCTTCCTGATGCACATCTTGAAATGGCGGCAACTAATATTGCTGCATCTATGTCAGGATGCGCAGGACAAAGATGTATGGCGGCATCAGCTATGGTTGCAGTGGGTGGCGTACAGCATATTATAGATAGATTATGTGAGGTATCTAAAACAATCATTCCTGGTGATAACTTAGGTTCTGTTATATCATTAGCGGCTAAAGAACGTATTGAAAAATACATTACTGAAGCAGAACAAGCAGGTGCGAAAGTATTGGTTGATGGTCGAAACACTGTTGTTGAAGGAAAAGAAGGTGGCTATTATGTGGGACCAACCGTTATTGACTATGTCACTCCAGACATGGCCATTGCAAAAGAAGAAGTCTTTGGACCAGTACTTTCAATTATAAGAGCAAAAGATATTGATGAAGCTTTTGAAATCGAAAACAGTTCTGAATATGGAAATGCTGCTGCTATATTTACCCAAAGTGGTGGCTTTGCAAGAGAAGCAATGGATAAGGCTAGCGCTGGTATGATTGGTGTAAATATCGGTGTTCCAGTGCCAAGAGAGCCATTCTCCTTTGGTGGTTGGAATGATTCCAAATTTGGCGCTCATGATATCACAGGCAAAAGCTCAATTGACTTCTGGACTCAAATTAAGAAAACAACTGTTAAATGGAATCCTGAAGCAAGAACTAACTGGATGAGCTAAACAACATATTTAAAGGGCCGATATAAATCGGCCTTTTATTTTTATAAAATGAACAGAAAATGATTTCAACTGCAATAGAAACAGACAGACATCAAATTTTAAAACAAAATCTAGAACATACCATCTTCTCATGGAGTAAACAAGGTGGACTGAATCCCATTCATGCGGATAGAGCAAAAGGAGTATATGTTTATGATAAAGATGGTAAATCAATCATAGACTTTTCATCACAGCTAATGTGTGTGAATTTGGGTCATGGCGACGAGCGTATCTCTCGAGCAGTACAAAAGCAAATGAGTGAGCTCTCATATGTATTTCCAGGAATGGCAACAGATGTTAGAGGTAGGCTTGGAAAAAAACTGGCTGACATTGCACCTGGGGACCTAAATAAAACATTTTTTACTCTAGGTGGTGCTGATGCTATTGAAAATGCAATTAAGATTGCCAAGATGTATACGGGTCGGCATAAAATCGTAACTAATTACAGATCTTATCATGGAGCAACCCACGGTGCAATTGCTGCAGGTGGTGATCCTCGAAGACATCCTGTAGATAGCAATGTAATGACCAATGTAATTCATGTTGAGAATCCTTATTTCTACAGATGCCCGTGGTATAGTGAAACACCAGAACAATGTGCAGAGCGATGTGCAGAAAACTTAGAGAGAACTCTGCTCTACCAAAACCCAGAGAGCGTAGCTGCCATTATAATGGAGGGTGAGTCTGGTTCTTCTGGCTGTATTAAATATCCGAAAGGATATATGAAAAAAGTTCGCGAGATCTGTGATAAGTATGGAATACTCCTTGTTTCGGATGAAGTCATGAGCGGCTTTGGAAGATGTGGACAATGGTTCGCCATTGAAAATCATGATGTAACACCTGATATGATTGTAATGGCAAAAGGTCTAACCTCTGCCTACCTCCCATTAGGAGGAGTCATAGTATCTGATAAAATCATGGAAAAATTCAATGATCATCCTTTAGTTATAGGCCTAACATATTCTGCGCATGCTGCGTCTTGTGCTGCTGCATTAGAAGCCATAAATATTTATGAAAATGATGGCCTTATTGAGCAAGCCAGAGCAAGAGGGTCTTATATGGATCAGCAAGTTGCTAAGCTTATGGAAAAACATCCATCCATTGGTGATTGGAGAAACACAGGCTTACTTGGATGTATTGAGCTTGTAAAAAACAGAAAAACCAAAGAACCCGTAACTCCGTGGAATGCCAAAGCAAAAGATATGGAAGTAACAACCCGTATGATGGCAAAAATCCGTGAGCTAGGTCTATTCACATTCGTGCGATGGAACTGGATATTTGTAGCCCCACCTTTAATAATATCTGAAGATCAGATTGATGAAGGTTTGGACATCATCTCACAGACTATTGCAATAGCAGACGAATACTATAAAAACTAAGTAAAGATGAAAGAAGAAATTATAAGCCTACAAGAAGATGTTTCTGGCTCACCACTGTATGGTGAAGACATTGCTCCAGTGTCCATAGAAAAGAGAACTTGGGGTAAGTGGGACTTAGCTGCCTTATGGGTTGGCATGGCGGTATGCATACCCACCTATCTTTTGGCTTCATACATGATAAAATCAGGACTTAGTTGGCTCGAGGCACTTATCATTATAGGTATAGCCAACCTTATCATAACCATACCCATGGTATTAAATGGACATGCAGGTGTAAAATATGGCATTCCATTTCCTGTTTTAGGAAGGGCTTCCTTTGGTTACAATGGCATTCATTTAGCCTCTGTTGTAAGAGGTGTTGTAGCCTGTGGGTGGTTTGGCGTTCAAACCTGGATAGGTGGACTAGCGTTTTATGCAATATGGCATGCAATAATGGGTTCACAAGGCAGTCCTGATTTGGATTTAGGAAAATTCATATGCTTTGGTCTATTCTGGTTAGTGAATATGTTTTTTATAGTAAAAGGCACAGAAAGCATTCGTGTACTTGAAGAATGGGCCGCACCAATTCTTGTTATAATTGGTATTGCGCTCATTGGTTGGGGTGCTTATCAAGCCAAAGGCTTTGGTGTTGTTCTAGAACAAAGTAAACAGCTTGAAAAGCCTGTAGCTAATATTTACGAGGAAAATGGTGAATTATTTTTAGCCCTCAGTCCGATTAAAGACATTAATGGAAACATTAAGGCTGAAGAATACAAGTTGGATATACCTGTTGCAGACAGCATGTACTCTGTTGGATGGCAAGAAATACATGAGGAAATACAACATATCAACCTAGCAGCAACTTCAACATCTATACAAATGGATAGTTTAAGAAATGGAAGCAAAGGCATTGAAGTTCAATTCAGAAAAGCTGATGGTGAAAAATACATTCAATCCTCTACGGCCAAAGTAAGCTTTACAAAAAGTGCAGAAGGTGGATTAGTAAGTAAGCTATGGTCATATGTCCTTTGGTTAACTGCCATGGTCGGCTTTTGGGCTACCATGTCACTGAGCATTGCAGATATCACGCGCTACGCTAAAACACAAAAAGAACAGATTGCAGGACAGTTTATTGGCTTACCGGGAACAATGATTCTCTACTCATTTGTAGGTGTATTTGTAACCTGTGCTGCAGTTGTTAATTTCAGCGATGTTCTTGTTGCGGATGATGCGCCTTGGGATCCAGTAAGTCTATTGGCTAGATTTGAGAACCCTATAGTGGTTGTTATCGCTCAAATATTTATGATTATCGCTACCCTTTCTACAAATATAGCAGCTAATGTTATTGCACCTGCAAATGCTTTTTCTAATCTAAATCCAAGCAAGATAAGCTTTAAATTAGGAGGTATTATCACAGGCATCATAGGTATTGTAATATGCCCATGGTGGTTAATAAATGACATATCAGCAATATTAATCTTCATTAGTGGCCTATTAGGGCCAGTACTTGCTATACTAATTTGTGACTACTATGTGATCAGAAAAACTAGTATGAAGCTAGCGGACCTATATAAGCTAGATGGTATCTATTCCTATAGAAATGGCATAAATAATGCAGCTATGATAGCTCTAGTTATAGGTGTAGCTTCTGCCTTAATAGGCTATTGGTATGAGCCTTTAGATTTTCTTTATAAATTTTCATGGTTCACTGGCTTTGCTATAAGCTTCTTTGTGTATTGGGTTATGATGCTAAAGCATCGTGAACTGAGCCTAGACTAAAATGCTGGCTAAATACATTTCACTAGCCATATACTTCATAATACTGATTATCATCGGTGTAATTGCATCTAGACGAGTAAAAGGCATAAAGGATTACTATGTTGGTGGCAAAAGTATGGGTTACTGGGTGGTCGCCTTTTCTGCTCGAGCTACAGGAGAATCGGGCTGGCTGCTTCTTGGCTTAACCGGCTTGGGAGCTATGGTTGGCTATTCTGCCTTCTGGGTGGTCGTTGGAGAAGTTCTAGGTGTAGCTATTGCTTGGTTTGTGATGGCTAAACCTTTTAAAGCCCTTAGTGATCAATACGACTCTATTACTATACCTGACTACTTAAGCAGTCGCTTTAACAGCCAAACTGGAAGCATTCGAAAAATTGCTGCCACTGCCCTATCTGTATTTGTCATGATATATGTCAGCGCACAAATCTTTGCGACGGGAGAAGCCTTTACGGACTTCTTAAATATGGACTTTATGTCTGGTGCTATTTTAGGATTTGTTATTGTATTAGTCTACTCAAGTGCTGGAGGCTTTGTGGCCGTAGCATGGTCTGATCTCTTTCAAGGCTTAGTGATGTTAGCAGGCTTAGTCTTATTGCCCATTGTAGCTTGGAGCTACCTACCAGAAGGCATTAGTCTAAATGCCATACTAGAAGCACAAAATCCTTCACTCACAGACACATGGGGCGAAGGTGGTTTTAACTTAAATAATCTGTTTACTATTCTGAGCTTTAGCCTTATCGGGCTAGGTTTTTTGGGATCCCCACAAATCTTTGTGCGTTTTATGTCTATAAAGGACGAAAATGAAATCAACAAAGGTCGTTGGGTAGCAATTGCATTTACTATAATTACAGATAGCGCAGCTGTATTAACGGGCATACTCGGCAGAGCACTCATTGGAGGACAAGGAGGAGCAGACATTGAACTAGTTTTAGGTGAAAGCTGTGAAAGTGTTTTACCAATGCTAGTTAATAAAGTTATGCCATCCATTCTTATTGGTATTTATATTGCTGCAGTACTATCTGCCATCATGTCAACCATTGACTCTCTACTTGTTGTTGCCTCAAGTGCAATAACGCGAGATTGGTACCAGAAAATCTACAATCCCGAAATGAGCGATGAGGCTTTAGCAAAATATTCTAAAGTACTTACCATAGCTATTGCATTAATAGCTTTGGCACTGGCTGTGGGTGTCAAAAAATTTGCACCAGAAGGTAATATATTTTGGTTTGCCATATTTGGATGGTCAGGACTCGCTGCTACTTTCTGCCCTACTATGATCATGTCTCTCTTTTGGGATAAATTCAATGAAAAGGGCGCTATAGCGGCTATGATAGTAGGCTTTGCATGCGTTCCACTATTCAAGTTTGTGATCAATGAGCTTCCTCACGTAGGCCCTTACTTCACTAAACTTGATGTTTTAGCCCCCTCTTTTCTTATTTCATTCTTAGTAGGCATAGTTGTTGCTAACATGACGCATAAAAAATACAGTACTTAAATAAATTGATTTTATGAAAAGCCAGCTTAGTCTACTATTGTTTTTGAACTTAATCCTTATTAACACTTGCGATTTATATGCTCAGAAAAACATCGAAGAAGTTGAAGAAGTAGTTTCTGAAATCAGATTGTATTACAATGAAATAAATGCAGAAATAGACGAAGATCAAAAACTAACTGATGAAGTTTATTTTAGAAAAGAAATTACATCAACTTATGATATTGCACCAGGCCAAGGTTCACATACTA
>CAJXBJ010000008.1 GCA_913050195.1 uncultured Saprospirales bacterium | reverse complement strand
CTAGAATTTGACCGTTCTTCCTCCTGATTATCACTAAGTCTTGACCAATGATAAATAAGTATTAATATCCCAAAAAAGCTGAAAGTCATTAAAAAAAGCAATAACTGAATTAACATTCCTTCCCCGGTAAATGAATGAACAGAAGCATCGCCTAAAACGCCACTTCTAGTAAGAAAAGTAGAATACAGAATTAAAAGAAAAGAGATCACAAAAAAGCTCATTGTCGAACGCAAACCACGTTTTGTTGCCTTATATATTAAGAGTGTATGCAAACCTGCAATCAAAGTTATCCATGGCACTAGTGAGGCATTCTCAACAGGGTCCCATGCCCAATAGCCACCAAAACTCAAAGCCTCGTAGGCCCAGGTTGCACCCATTAAAATACCTGTCCCAAGAACCATTGCTCCTGCCAAAACCCAGGGTAGAATCATATTAATCCAATCAGATTCATCCTTTTTCCAGAAATATGCAATAACAAATACGAAAGGTACACATAAAAGCGAAAAGCCTAGGAATAAAGTAGGCGGATGAATCACCATCCAATAATTCTGAAGAAGTGGATTTAAACCGTTACCATCTTTGATAAACATTAAATAATCCGCTCTTGAAAAAAGTGGCATATGTGGCATAGCTTCGCGCAAAAGCAAAAATGGACTACTTCCAATATGATAATCGCCGATATAAATACCAATAACCATAGATGCGAGAAAAGCCTGTATAATACAAAATGTTGTCATTACTTCATTCCGCCATTTGCCTGATGTTTTCAATAATATACCTCCCACTATTACCTGCCAAAATATCCATAGCAAGAAGCTACCTTGTTGACCTTCCCAAAAACTGGAAAGCTGATAATATACGGGTAACTCTGATGAGGTATGATTATATACATATTCATACTCAAATGCATGTGAGTTAATAAGATAGAAAAGACTTGCAATAACACCCATTGCAGAAAAACAATGAACAATAAATGAATATCTTGCTATTTTCTCCCATGATTCGAAGTCACTAAAATTGGCCATCTTTAGCTTATAAACTAACCAAATCATTAAACTAACAGCAAAACAAATACCACAAGCAATATAATATTCCTCTAGAAGATAGTTATCTAAATTATCAACACTAAGACTAAGACCTATGTGATACAATATTGTTAATACCAAAGCAGAAATACATGCTAATAAAAATGGCTTTAAAGAAAGCTTAAAGCTTTTATTTGAAGCAAAGAAAAAAGAAAAGGCAGCTACACATGCACTAACAAAGCAGACAAGAGTTAAAAAATGTCCAATCTCACCTAAAACTATATTCTCACCTATATATTTAATATCCATTGAATTCAAAGTTCTTCTTCCTTGACATATTTTGATGGGCATTTCATCAAAATTTGAGATGCTTCAAAATATCTATCTTCTAATTTCCCGACTACAACAATTTTCTCGGACTTCTCAAAGTCTTGAGGCTTAGCCTGATGATAAATCACCTTAGACTCGACACCCGTGGTATCCCTCATGTAAAATGAAAAATAATTCGCATTTTTTTCAGGCTGATAAACAACCTCTTTTTCTTTAACTAAATGCCCAACAACATGTACCTCAACTCCGCTCTTTGTTTTTAGACTAGAAAATGACTCATATGAGCTTACATTATCCATTAGACTTAATAAAAGAGCAATAAATAGAGCACAGAAAACAATAAGTAGAACGTGTACTTTTTTCATCTATGAAATTTAGTACAAAAATACGTTTTATATCAGGACTAAAAAAGCGGCACTAGGCCGCTTTTTAAATTTTAATGCGTTTTTCTTTATAGCCTAATAAGCTTAGAATTGTATTCTTGATTTCCAATAAGAACTTTAACTATATAAATACCCTTGTCACGAGGTGCATTTAAATTGAGTTTGTGAATGCCATTGGTAAGCTTTTGTGGTGCTATAAAATCTAATTGTTTTCCATCCAGAGCATATATACCGTAAGAAACCTCACTTGTTTTAAGCAAATTCAATTGTACAAAAGCCTCTCCACTTGATAGCGGATTTGGATAAACAGTGATACTTTGATCTTTTAAAATAGCAGTTTCAGGATCATTAATTGATGTAACACAAGCCCCTCTATCCTCACAAGGGTCAAAATTATGAGCAAAGAAACCCCTTCCATGTGTTCCAATAAATAATGATGGACCTGTAATTGTAGATAATTTTCCACTCAAATCAACTTGCTCCATAGCAAATACAGGCACCTTTTCTGGCCCCACAAAAGACCAAGATGTTGAAGTACCATTACCCTTACCATTTTCAGTTGCATAAACACCAAACTCTGTACCAACATATATTGTCGAGCCATCAACCATATCAATCTCTACACTATAGACAGGCGCATCAACTATACCAGTTCCATTAATTGCTGTAAATGTTGGACTTGGTGAGAGAGCATCTGTTGACTCATAAATGTACGACGATGCAGTTTGACCATAAAAGTAATTCCCTAAACCTACCACAACATGATTAGCATCGTTAGGATTAACAGAAATGGATGTGATTATTCTACCAAAAGTATGTAATAGTTGATCATTCAGTGCTACACTATCTGATGAAAAAGAGGAATTAATACCATAAATTGAATCCCCGTTATCATTAATATCTGCAAGAACTATATTTGCATTATAACGATAACCGTAAATGGATGATTTTACATTTTCCGCTCTGTAAAGTTTACCTCCTGTTCCGACACTAGCAAAAACGTGCTCTCCATCCTTAGATATATCCAACGCCTCAACACTTCCTGATGACTTAATAATTCTATACCACTCTGGTACTAATCCAAAATCTAACGACTGCTTTGTCATCCATATGCCATCATATAATCCTACAAAAAACATATTTGGATTGTCAACGGTTTGAACAACAGTATCAAGCACATAATTATTAGCATTAATATTTGGATTCTGAGGGAGAACCGCTTGAATAAGAGTATCTTGCCTTGGCGTGAATGATTCCCATAATCTAAACGGTGTTACAAAACTAGCTCCAGCGTCAGGGGTGCCATCTCCGGAACAATTTCCTTGCTCTGTAGGCTCACAGTCAATATTGAAATCGTAGAAACTTGAAAATGAAGAACCAGAATTAGAAGACCTTACTATGGCACCTTCTGGGGTAGCTGCAAATAAAGCATTTTCATTAATCCATGAAATTGCGGAATAACCTCCATCACCTCCATTGACTTCATAACTTGATCCGTTTGTAGGACCACCATAATCAATGACATGGGTTCCATTATCTTGGTGACCACCCATTACATTACCACTGTCAGAAACCGCTACAGAATATAACTGCATTGTTCTATATCCATGTGTCATGTGCGCGAAAGTCTCACCACCATCATAAGTAACAAAAACACCCCCATCATTTGTAAAATAAACAGTATTGGGATCTGTTGGATGTGGCTGTACATAATGCATGTCCGCATGCACATAATAAGTTGGATCCCCATCCCATAAAGATGCTATTTTATTCCATCCTTGTGTAGAGGTCCAAGAGTACAATTTAACACCTCCTAAAAATATTTTTTCTGGATTATTTAATGAAACACCAATAGTATTATCATAAATACCCTGTCCTTGAGCTGAGTTAGAAAAAGGCATGAAAGAAGAGCTCCCTCCTGATCCTATTAGAGTCCAATTCTGACCGCCATCAGTTGACTGATAAACTCCCTTTAAGGCACTACCTGTACTTGCCAAAGAAGCATAAATATAATCCGAATTTGAAGGCGCGATAGCTATTTCGATACGACCAATACCACCATTAGGGAAATTACCGTTACCATTAACTTTATTAAAAGTTGCTCCGCCATCATTACTTAAAAATAATGTTGCACCATCGACAGCCGTCACTATATTACCATCCGATGAAATATCTACATCAGTAGATGGCGAACCAGACATTGTAGATGTATTAATTAGATTCCAAGATACACCCCCATCGGTCGAAACACGAACACCCTTTTCTGTAGCTGCATATAGTTTATTTGCATCAATAGGGTCAGCTGCTAATCGATTAACATGAGCCCAAGTTGAACTAACTGCCGTTGCAGATGATATAGCTGTCGAACTTAAGTGCTCAAAAGTTTGAGCACCATCAGTTGATTTATAAATTCCATTACCAGGCAATCCTCCCGCAGCATTACCATAATTTGAATAGAGACCTTCTCCAGTACCAACATATATATCTCCGTTGACCGATTGACAAATTGACGCTACAGTCAAATAATCATTAAACGCCTCTACCTGCTTCCAATTGTATCCAGCGTCAGCAGACGTCCATAAACCTCCGCCTACACCACCGGCATAAAGGATTTCAGGATTGTCTCTGTCAATTAAAAAGGCTCGGGTTCGACCACCATGATTAGAGGGACCGAGATCGTTCCATTCCAAAGTTAAATTTCTAGAATGATCAATTTCATGAGTCATTGCAACTTCACGAGCTTTCAGATACGCCGTATAATCTAACTTACCTGTTGTTGGATTAACTCTTCTTTTATTAATCCAATTCCAGTACCCATGAAAATTTTGCGCTTTCTTTTTATATTTATTCAACGCGTAATCTGAGACCTCTTTTTTATTGTAAGATTCAAAATCACCGTTACAAAGCACCAATACAATCGCAAAAACGGCCAAGAGTGAAATTAGAGAGAAAATAGTCTTCATAGAGTTAAAATTTATGGGGTAAAAATACAACTTTTTTTATTAAAAACTTAAATAGTTTTGTTTAAGTTTTTAATTTATTTTTTAAACAATAAGATTGATTTTAAATACAATGATATTTTTCATGGCAGTACATGAGCAGTTTGAAAACTACAAATAATGAAACCCATTGAATCTAAGCAAGATGACGCTCTGCATGATAAGAGGATCTCACCAATGGACCACTTTCCACATATTTGAAGCCCATTTCTAAACCCGCTACTTTATATTCAGCAAATTTTTCAGGTGTGATAAAGGCATCCACTGCAATATGCATCTTTGTTGGTTGAAGATATTGACCCAATGTTAGCACGTCACATCCATGATTGACTAAATCTTGCATAACAGTAAGAACTTCATCTTCCTTTTCACCTAGACCTAACATTACTCCAGACTTAGTTCGCATACCGCCTTTTTTCAAATGCTCAATTACCTTTAAGCTTCGATCATATTTAGCTTGAGGACGCACTAAACGATTTAACCTAGCCACTGTTTCCATATTATGAGACACCACCTCTGGATGTACTTCTATAATTCTATCAACGCAGTCAAATTTACCTTTAAAGTCAGGAATTAAAGTTTCCATCGTAGTTTGTGGATTTATTTTTCGAACTGCACGAACTGTTTCGGCCCAAATAATAGATCCACCATCCTTAAGCTCATCTCTATCAACAGAAGTAAGGACGGCATGTTTCACACCCATTAATTTAATAGCTTCAGCTACACGCATAGGCTCTGCTAGGTCAACAGCCTTAGGTCTTCCAGTCGCAACTGCACAAAACGAACAAGATCGAGTACATATGTTACCTAAAATCATAAATGTTGCCGTCCCTTCACCCCAACATTCACCCATGTTAGGACAATTACCGCTTTCACAAATTGTATGCAACTTATTATTGTCTACAATTTGACGAACATTCCGATAATTTTGTCCCGTCGGCAACTTAACCTTTAACCATGGTGGCTTTTTAAATCTAGGCTTTATATCAATTGGACCACAGCTCATTTAATGTACTTTTCGACTACCAATCTGCAAACTTATATATAATGATAGAAATAAAAAGCGATTTTCCTCTTTAATCATTATTGGCACCCGTTTTGGATAAGCATCCAACGAAGCCCCAACCTCTATAGCTTTAACAACATCTAAATATTCTCCAAACTCAAACTGAAGCCCAGCCTTTGCATAAATACCTGGTAAAACATCCAGCTCTGTAATTCCATATTTAAATCCTGCAGATCCATATATAGCATACCAATTCATAAACTCTTGATCTTCTATTGGCTGATCAGGATTATAACGTTCTGTAATAACTTCATAATATCCAGGATAAATAGTTGGATATAAAACGTTCAAATAGTAAGGCTTTAAAACACCAATACTAATACCGCCGCCATATGTATAAGATACTCTTACACCATTCATTTCTGCCTTCCTAAATATTAAATCAGAATGTATACGACCAATCCTAAGCACATAAAGACTATTTTGCTTTCCATAAGCAAAGGATTTTGCTCCAGAAATATCTTCATTTTTCTGTTTATACTCGGTGGGGTGTTTCATCTCTAAAAGCTCAAACTCCCAAAACCAACTTTTATATATATCCTCAATAGTACCTATTCGATACATAAGACCTAACCCATTGCTCCCAATAGTTAGCCCCATATCATTTTCTTTAGTGTAGACGATATTTTTCCCTTGACTATCTGTCTGTGCAACAATAAAGTCAACTAGGCTAATTATGACAACTAACGTTATGATTCCCTTCCTTATCATACGAAGGCAAATTTACGACAAATATGAGAGGAAATAAACTCGCTAAAGAATACTAAGCAAACAGTGCTAAGAAAAAAGCTTTTAAAGTTGAAATCACATCAATAGAAAAATTCTGTCCTGGGCATCCACTTCTTTGAGACCCTCCACAGGATGACAATAGAAAAACTAGGAAAAAAATAGTTGGATAATGTAGGCTTTGTTTAATTTTACTCAAGTAATTCATCTTTTTTCTTTAAAGTCCTTTCAAAGTTAGAGATAAACTTAAAAAAAATCTAAGGAAATAATAAAATAATTAATGATGAGGATTCATTTCATTGCGATTGGAGGCAGTATCATGCATAATTTAGCTATCACATTGCATCTAAAAGGACATAAGGTAAGTGGCTCGGATGATGAAATTTACGACCCTGCCCATACCCAACTAGATATGCATGGCCTTTTGCCAGAAAAAGTAGGCTGGCATAAAAATCGAATTAATAATGAAATAGATGCCATCATATTGGGAATGCACGCAAAAAAAGACAACCCGGAGCTAATTAAAGCACAATCTATGGGAATACCAATTTACTCCTTTCCAGAGTTCATTTACAAGGAATCCCTAAATAAAAAACGAGTTGTTATTGCTGGAAGCCATGGAAAAACAAGCATAACAAGTATTGTCATGCATGTACTAAGCACCTGTAAGATAGATTTTGATTACTTAGTCGGTGCACGCATCAAGGGATTTGATCAAATGACAAAAATAAGTGATGCCCCGATAATCATCCTTGAAGGCGATGAATATTTGTCCTCTCCATTAGATTTAAAATCTAAGTTTTTACATTATAAAGCAGACCTCGCTGTTATTAGTGGAATAGCCTGGGATCATATTAATGTATTTAAAACCTTTGAATCTTATTGCTTAAGCTTTACCGATTTTATAAACAGCATGAACATGGGGGGAAGCCTATATTATTATAAAAATGACTCCGTACTTCACAAATTAGTTCAAGATGACACAAATGAAATAAAAAAAGAATCCTATGGATCCTTTCCTCATAGAATAGATGGAGGAATAACCTATCTTCAGCACAATGATCAGGAGTACCCAATTCATCTTTTTGGAGAACATAATATGGAAAACATTAATGCAGCATATAAAATATGCCTAAATCTTGGTATCACAGCAACAAGTTTTTTAGAAGCCGTTCAAAGTTTTGAAGGAGCCGCTAAACGTTTAGAGCTTTTGGGTAAAAACAACTCAACAGCCATTTACAAAGACTTTGCTCATGCGCCATCTAAATTAAAAGCTACCAGCAACGCAGTTAAAAACCAATTCCCAGATAGGAGCTTAGTAGCTTGTATGGAATTACATACCTTCAGTTCACTCAACAAGAAATTCTTAGGCGAATACCGAGATAGTATGAATGGCATTGATACTGCCATTGTTTATATAAATAAAAAGTATTTTGACATTAAATCTTTAGAAGAAATCACGCATTCTGAATTACAAGAAGGATTTAATAATAAAAAACTTTTAAGCTTTTTTGATGAGAAAGAGCTTCAAAAATATTTATTGAGCCAATCTTGGGAAAACAAAAATTTATTAATGATGAGCTCTGGTAATTTTAATGGCCTAAGCTTAGAAAAGCTAGCAGATAAAATCCTTAATTAACAATAGACAATAATGCAATTAGAACTTAGACGACCAATCGCCTTTTTTGATTTAGAAACTACGGGTATAAATACGGTTAAAGACAAAATTATAGAAATTGCCATTTTACGCGTAGATGTAGATGGCTCTGAGAAATGGTACGAGCAGCGTATAAATCCAGAAATACCCATTCCAGCTCAAGCCTCTGAAATACATGGAATCTATGATAATGATGTTAAGGATTGTCCAAACTTTAGATCCGAAGCAAACAAAATCAAGCAGTTTTTGGATGGCTGTGACATAGGGGGATTTAATAGCAATCGATTTGACCTACCCTTGCTAATGCAAGAATTTGCAAATGCTGAAATTGAGTTTATAATTGATAAAAGACATCTCGTTGATGTACAACGTATTTTTCATAAAATGGAACAAAGAAATCTTACTGCAGCTCTTCGCTTCTATTGCCAGGAAGATCTCCCAGATGCCCACTCAGCCAAGGCCGATACGCAAGCCACTTACGATGTCTTTAAAGCTCAGTTGAAAAAATATTCAGATGCCATTCCTAGTAAAATGGCTGAAATTCATGAATTCTGTAATGACAATGGTTTTTATGATTTATCGGGGCGAATGATTAAAGATAAGAATGGAGATATTCGCTTCAACTTTGGCAAACACAAAGGAACCTTAGTATTAGAGGTACTAAAAAAAGAACCTCAATATTATGGTTGGATGATGAAGAGTGATTTCCCAATTGATACAAAAAACAAATTAAGTGCACTTCGTTTAAAAAGCCTCAATACCAAATAAAAAGGCTATTTTTGACTGCAAATTAATTTCAATTCGTGAATCGCAAGGTCGTCATAATACCTACTTATAATGAAAAAGAAAATATCGAGGATATAGTTCGATATGTTTTCAAATTATATGATGATTTTCACATTTTAATTATTGATGATGGATCGCCGGATGGCACAGCTGATATTGTCAAAACATTACAAAAAGAATATCCTCAGCGTCTACACATCATTGAGAGACAAGGTAAATTAGGTTTGGGGACAGCATATATCACAGGATTTAAGTGGTCATTAGATAAAGACTATGACTATATCTGTGAAATGGATGCCGACTTTTCTCATAATCCAAAAGATCTAAAAAAGCTGATTCAAGCATGCGAAGAAGGGGCTGAATTAGCAATTGGGTCTAGATATGTCAAAGGTGTTAATGTCGTTAATTGGCCAATGAGCCGTGTACTATTATCATATTTTGCATCAAAATATGTGCGTCTCATAACTGGAATGCCCATTCACGATACTACTGCTGGCTTTGCATGTTATACCAAAACAGCACTTAAAACTTTGGATTTAGATTTAATAAAGTTCGTCGGCTATGCCTTCCAAATTGAAATGAAATTTTCAATATGGCAATTAGGTTTGACGCTCAAAGAAATTCCTATTGTATTTACAGATAGAGAAAAAGGGGCCTCAAAAATGAGTGGTGGAATAATTAAAGAAGCCGTATTTGGCGTTATTTCGATGAAAATACGCAGCTTTTTTAAAAGCTATAAAAGGAAGGGATAGAATTGCCACACCTACCCCTTTTTTCACCCTATATTTTTTCTATATTTGCAGCGATTTTAAATCCTAAAAATAAATTAAAGAACTTATGAAAGTTACTGTTGTTGGAGCAGGAAATGTTGGCGCTACTTGTGCAAACTGCATTGCCCATGCTGATATCGTCAAAGAAGTTATCGTATTAGACATTAAAGAAGGTGTAGCTGAAGGGAAAGCCCTAGACATGTGGGAAACAGCCCCTATCAACCTATACAATACACGTTTAATTGGATCGACAAATGATTATTCAAAAACAGCCGATTCTGATATCGTTGTAATAACTTCTGGTTTGCCTAGAAAACCGGGGATGAGTAGAGATGATTTAATCTCAACAAATGCAAATATTGTGAAAAGCGTGACAGAAGCCGCTATAGCACATTCTCCAAATGCTATATTTATCATTGTATCAAACCCCCTAGATGTAATGACATATTGTGCTTATCTAACTGCTAAAGTAGATTCTTCAAGAGTATTTGGTATGGCAGGCATTCTTGACACTGCTCGTTACAGGGCATTTTTAGCAGAAGCGCTTAATGTTTCTCCAAAGGACATTCAAGCTGTCTTAATGGGTGGCCATGGAGATACTATGGTTCCACTTCCAAGATACACAACAGTAAGTGGTATTCCAGTTACTGAACTAATAGAGGAAGATAAGCTAAATGCTATTATTGAGCGCACAAAAAAAGGTGGAGGAGAAATTGTAAACCTTATGGGCACATCTGCATGGTATGCACCAGGTGCAGCAGCAGCTCAAATGGTAGAAGCTATTGTAAAAGACGAGGACAGAATATTCCCTGTTTGCGCATGGCTACAAGGAGAGTATGGTTTAAATGATATTTATCTTGGAGTTCCAGTCAAATTAGGTAAAGGCGGTATTAAGGAAATTATTGAGTTAAAATTAAATGACTCTGAAAAAGAACTTTTAAAAACCTCTGCAGAACACGTTAAAGACGTAATGGCTGTTTTAGACAATATGGCTGTTGCTTAAAGCTTTTCATAAAAGGCTGGATATAATCCAGCCTTTTTTAACTCTCTCCTATGATTGCCAAAACTAAAAAGTTTGCACTAGATCCGACCGTTTATGTAATGACTAACTTCAAAAACTTAGTCATTGATCATTGGTGGATTATATTGCTAATACCCGTACCGTTTATAGCAGGTGCATATCTGGTACCAGATTATTCATCATGGTTTATTGGCACAGCCATAGCAGGCCCTATTTTATATTTATTATTTTGGTTAATTCAGTTTGCTGGCGCCACAAAACTCAAAGAAATGGAAATCATGTTTCAAAAGCTTAGCTATGAAATTGATTCCCGTCAAATCATGATGAAAGTTAAAGCAAATCAAGGAATGCCTATACAATGGAATATGATTAAGAGTGCCCGTAAATCAAAAGATAGCTTTGTATTAAAAATATCTCGTGCCCAAATAATACATCTTCCTTTTGATACTTTTCAGTCAAAACAGCATGTTCAATTTGTGGAATCTATTTTGCGTAGAAAGGATTTAATCAAATAGTTAGCGAATTACTAATTCAGTAATTACTTCAACACCAACCTTTTCATTAATCATCTTTATTATCTTTGATTTGCCCATGCTTAATTCATGTTTTATGACTGGTGAATTAAGATAAACAATGAGTTTGTTCCTTTGAACATAAATATTCTTGGTATAACGCTTAATCATTGGACCCATTTCTTCTTCCCATGCATTAACAACTGCTGCACGCTTGAACTTTCCTGTTCGGTCAAACTTCTTTATATATGCCTCTATAGCTTCCTTAAGTGTGTATTGGTTCGTGGACCTCATAATCATGCAAGTTAGCACTTTTTAAATGAAAGACTTCGAAACGCAGCTTGAGACTTTTAAGCAAGTCTTCAACCCTATCTCTACTTGTATCTGTAAGAAAGAAATGACCAATTTTTTCCTTAAAAATAAGTTCTAACAATTGACGCATCCGCTTAGCATCAAGTCGATCAAAAACATCATCCAAAAGTAAAATTGGCTTTACATCCGAATGTAGAAATAACAGCTTAAGCAATGATAGCTTTAAGGCAAAAAGATAGGATTTCTTCTGACCTTGAGAACCAAAACGCTTTAACTCATGTCCATCTAAACTAAACAAATAGTCGTCTTTATGAATACCAACTAACGTTCTTTGTCTAATTAAGTCCTTTTGCCGACTTTCTTTTAACGCTGATTTAAAATCTCTATCAATAAGCTGAGACTCATAAGAGAAACTAGCCTCCTCCGCATTTTCTGAAATTTGTGCATAATCCTGACTTAATATACTCCTCATCTCACCCTCAAACTGCTGCCGCTTCTCAAAAATTTTCACTCCAACATCAACCAGCTGATCATCTAAAATATCCAAAAGACTATTATCAAGAAAACGCTCCTCTGCCATTTTTTTTAAAGCTGCATTCCTGTGACTTAATATTTTTGCATACTGCATGAGATCTTTCAAGTATTGTGAATCATATTGACATATAATACTATCCATGAAAGTACGTCGACCTTCGCTAAAGTCATCAATCATACGCAAATCATTAGGTGTAATAAAAATTACCGGGAATTGCCCCCAATGCTCTGAAAGCTTTCCATAGACCTTTGCATTAGCGCTCATTTTTTTCTTTTTGCCTTGGACATACTTTAGCTGAAGCTCATAGGCTTTACTATTCTTATAGATACATCCACTGATTGAATAAGCATCTTTACCATGATTAATATTATGCTTTTCAACAGAGTTGTAATAGGAACGCGCTAAACACAAAGCATAGATTGCATCCAATATATTTGTTTTGCCAATACCATTCTCACCAACAATACAGCTCACTTTAGTTTGGAAATCAAGTCGTTTTTCCAAATAATTTTTGAATTGAAACAGCTGTATACTTTCTACTTGCATTTCGAATTTTCCTTCTATATTTTTTGTAATTTAGCACCCCAAAACCCTAATCAATATGGGCAAAACAGCGACAAAGACAAAAAGCACTCAAACAAAGATAAGTAAAGAAACCTATCTTCAATGGTATGAAACCATGTTCCGAGTACGCCGCTTTGAAGAAATGGCTCAGCGGTCATACATGCAGCAAAAGATTCGTGGCTTCTTACATGTATATATTGGACAGGAGGCTTTAGCAGCAGGAATTATTAGTGCTTGTAAACATACTGACCCTATTATAACTGCCTATAGAGATCATGGCCTAGCATTAGCAAGGGGTATGAGCAGTCGATCAGCAATGGCAGAATTATATGGAAAAACAACAGGTTGTTCCAAAGGTAAAGGAGGGTCAATGCACTATTTTGATAAAGAAAATTACTTTATGGGAGGACATGGAATTGTCGGAGGACAAATTCCATTAGGTGCTGGTATAGGCTTTGCAGAAAAATACAAAGGCACAGATAACGTATGTGTATGTTTATTTGGAGATGGAGCTGCTCGTCAAGGATCCTTACATGAGACCTTTAATATGGCAATGACATGGAAAATTCCTACAATATTTATTTGTGAAAACAACCATTATGCAATGGGAACCTCTGTAGAGCGGACATCAAATGTAACAGATATTGCTCAACTTGGGAGTGCATATAAAATGCCATCTGAAACAATCGATGGCATGTCACCAGAAGCAGTACATGAAGGCATGGAAAGGGCTTTAAAGCATTGCCGATCAGGAGAAGGTCCTTATTTCTTAGAAATAAAAACTTATAGATACAAAGGCCATTCAGTTTCAGACCCTCAAAAGTATCGAACTAAAGAAGAAGTAGAAGAATATAAAAAGCAGGATCCTGTAAATGTTACTAGAGAAACTATTTTAAGCAAAAAGTATGCTTCTCAAAAAGACATTGAGGCTATAAATAAGCGCGTTGAAGAAGAAATACAAGATGCATTAAAATTTGCAGATGAATCACCTTATCCTGAGGCGAGTGCAATTTATGAAGATGTATATTATCAAAATGACTATCCGTATATAAAAGAATAATAAAAATGAGTTCATCAGAGAATCCAGAACAGATTGAAGAAATTGTTGATCAAGAAGATTTACAAGAAAGCCGTGAGCTACGTATAGATAAAATGCTTAATTCTGTTGAAGAGAATAAATCTTCCTTATTAAATATATGTGGAGCCATTGGCGTAGCAATAGCTTTATATTTTCTTTATGACATATACATTGTACAACCAAAAATTGAAAATAGCAGAGAGGTCTTTTATCAAGCTCAAAACTATTTTGAGAAATATGGACCAACAGAAAAAAGTCCGCAAGGCATTTCCTATTTTGACATTGCCTTAGAAGGTGACGATAGCGTTGGAGTTATGGGATTTTTAGAAATTATCAATGAATACTCTGGCACTGACGCAGCAAACTTGAGCGCCTTCTATGCAGGAATCATTTACTTGCACAAAAAGGATTTTAATAATGCTATTACCTATTTATCAGACTTTTCTTCGGATGATTTAATGGTAAGCACAAGAGCTCTATCAGCACTTGGTGATGCCTATGCAGAATTAGGGGAATTTGATGAGGCAATAGATTTCTACAGTCAAGCAGCTAGTAACAATCCAAACAGCTATTCAACTCCATTGAACTTAATGAAACTTGGCAATGCTAGGGAAAATCATGGAGAGTTAGATGAGGCATTAAGTTGTTATGAAAAAATTAAAGCAGAGTATCCCAACTCTCCAGAGGGACTTGAAATTGACAAGTACATTGCACGCGTCAATGCTAAGATTTAATGGCTACAGTTAATAAAAACCTTTCTAACTACGACCCGAATCTAGTTCCTAATGCTCAAGGGTCGCGCTTTGCAATAATAACTGCTCAATGGAATGAAGACATTACGTATGCTTTGAGGGATGGTTGCATTCAAGGTCTAATCGATAATGGATGTATATCAGAGGACATAATGTGTTACACCGTACCAGGCGCTTATGAGCTATGTTCTGGCGCAAAGTGGGCACTTAGCTTAGATATTGACGCTGTCATTTGTATTGGTTGCGTAATAAAAGGGGAAACCAAGCATGATGAATACATATCAAATGCCGTAGCTCAGGGCTTGATGGATCTTAATACAACACAGGACATACCTATTATTTTTGGTGTATTGACACCAAACAGCCATGAACAAGCAATGGACAGAGCAGGAGGAAAGCATGGGAATAAAGGTATTGAAGCAGCAATTACGGCCATTCAAATGGTTGATTTAAGTAATAAGATTAAATCTTAAACATTTATAGCATGAAATTACATGTGATAGAGGCTGGTAACTTTAAACTAGATGGAGGTGCCATGTTCGGGGTTGTACCCAAAGCTTTATGGAAAAGAACTAATCCAGCAGATGAAAATAACATGTGTGATTGGTCAATGCGTTGCCTTTTAGTAGAATCAGGCAGCCGGAAGATACTTATTGATGTAGGCATTGGAGATAAGCAGCCAGAAAAATTTTTCTCACATTTTTATCTTAGTGGCGAAACTGATATTGAAAAGGCACTTAATCAGAAAGGCTTTTCAGCTGAAGATATTACAGATGTATTTCTAACACATTTACATTTTGATCATTGTGGAGGTGCCATCAAAAGACTTGAAGATGGAAGCTATACAACCACCTTTCCAAATGCGACTTATTGGTCTAATGAACGACACTGGGAATGGGCGACAAAGCCAAATCCAAGAGAAGCCGCATCTTTTTTAAAAGAGAACATTCTCCCAATTGAAGCATCTGGTCAGCTTAAATTTTTATCAGAAGGAGAAGAACTAATACCTGGTTTCACACACTTTTATGCAAATGGACATACAGATGCTATGATGATACCCAAGCTCAACTTTAACGGCAAAACCATCGTTTATATGGCAGATCTATTACCCTCTGTAGGACACATTCCACTACCATATGTAATGGGTTATGACATGAAACCCTTAGTAACGCTTAAGGAAAAAGATCTTTTCTTAAAAGAGGCTTGTGAAAAAGGCTATATTTTATTTCTTGAACATGACCCAGTTAATGAGTGTTGCAGCCTAAAGCAAGGCAAGAAATACGTTGAAAAAGACAGCTGCTTTTCTCTTAGTGAAATTTGCTAAAAAAATATATCTTTGCTCCACTTTAATGGCGAGGTAGCTCAGGTGGTTAGAGCGTCGGATTCATAACCCGGAGGTCGGGGGTTCAAGTCCCCCCCTCGCTACAATTCAGACTCTTAAATATTAATAGATTACAAGGGGCGGATAAAAAAGACATCAATAAATCCATCTAACCTACTTCCTGACCTTTCTGTTATTGAGGTATTCTTCCTCAAACTCTAAAGTCCCATCTTTAGACCAAGACCTCCAAATCCCATGTTTCTTGCCGTTTAAGTAATTCCTTTCTCCTGTAAGATTACCATCCTTATCCCAACTTTTAAAAGAACCTTCTCTACTACCATTCACATAATTCTCCTCCCTCATTAGCGTACCATTATCATACCAGTATTTATGAGTACCATCTTTCATTCCCTCGACTAAAGAACCTTCATGCATTATCTTATCATTACTACTAAAGGTTTTGTTTACACCAGTACCATTATAAAAGGTCGTTTCATAAAGTATCTCCCCTTCTTTATTCCAACGCTTAAGCTCACCATGAAATTTACCAAGTTTGTACGTCATTTCATTTTTAAGCTGACCATCCTCATACCATTCCTGGGCTAATCCATCAGGCACATCATTTACCATTGTCATCTTATTCATCATTTGCCCATTAGGGTACCATTGATTTGACGACCCGTTTTGTTGACCAGTGCTATCAAAATGAACCTCAGAAAATAATTGCCCATTACTATGAAAACGCTTAAATACTCCAATACGCAATCCCATGTCATATTGTTGTTGCTCTTTTATATTACCATTCCCAAACCAGGAAGTATAAGTACTATCCTTTTCATTGTCTTTATAGAACATTTCTTTTTTCAAAGTATTTGGCTTGACACCATATTTTACTTTATGCCAATCTCTAAAAGCTCCATGTCGTTTTTTATTCTTATAGTTTTTTTCACTCTTTATATGTCCTTCTTCGTCCCAAGCTTTAAAATGTCCATGCTTTATTCCATCTTTATAACTTATTTCTTCTTTTTTCTGACCATTTGAATGGAAGTATTCTACAATTCCTGTAATCAGACTGCTATCCTTAACAGAATAACAAGTCCTTCTTTTTACAAAAACATCATCTTTGTTGAATCTATCCTGTGCAATAAGATTGAAACAAAAACTAAACAATACTACGGGCAATAATTTTTTCATAGTCATTAACTTTATTGACATAAATTTTCAAATTTGTTTGATTCAGCAAATATTAACCTAACAATAAGCGCTTCCATTCAAGATAAACTTTAAACCTAAGTTAAGCATTTTAAAAATATATAAAGCAGCAATAATATAAAAAGAGCATATAAATAATTACATATCCCTTGGATGAAGACTTATAGTATCCTTAGGAGAACCGTTCATTTTACTATTTCCAAAACAAACACCACTATTAACATTAAATATGTAATAGCCAGAATAGTTGTAATCTAAAAAGGCCTTTAATTAATTGAGTTATAAAATAATTCGCAATACAGTTTTTGATAGAATAGTGACAAAGAGTATTCCAAACTGAATATGCCTATGTAAATAGCTTGTTTAAATTTATTTATGTTATTTATCTATTTTTAAACGCAACTTAGTTGCGTTTAAGGCCAATAAGATTATCTTTGTTAAACAATATTTTAGCATCAAATTTATGATAAAAGCAAAAAATATATCTCAAGATTCCGTTAACTGGATCTCAGGAACAAACTCTAGTTGTCTAGAGCATATACACAAAAAGAGTATAAATATTTCAATTTATGACAGAAATATAGACTACATGATTAATGAGATTCGTAATCTTTTAAATATGAATATAGAGTTACGAGCCAGTGGTGGGATAACGGAAATAATAAAAACGGTCAAAAATGAACTTGATTCAAAAAGTCATAATCAAATTATAAATGACATAAATGAGCTTCTAATACTTTTCAAGAAAGTTTCCAAAGCTAAAAGCTTTAAGCTCTTACTGACAACCGTTGGTACTAATATGTGTAGAAAATTTCATACTGATATTAATGACTTACGCATGTTATGTACATATAGTGGGCCAGGAACTTTATGGCTCAAAGAAAATAATATTAATAGAAAAGCATTAAACTCGTACAGTGATAATAATGATATAGTATTGGATGAAAATAAAATTCAACAAACTAAAGAAGGTTCCGTTATTCTTCTTAAAGGCGCTATATATCCACAGAGTAAAACATTAGCTGCTGTACACCGAAGTCCAACAATTGAAGAAAGTGGTGAAAAAAGATTGTTATTAAGAATTGATACCAACGAATTTTTAAACTTTTTATCATGATACCACAGACATTTAATGATTGGAAAAACTACATTATAAATGACTGCAAGATTAATCTAACAGAAAGCTTTGTTAAAAAACGATTAGCAGTTTACCTGAACAAAAACAATGTTGAAACAAAAATTTTTGTATCGCAATATGGCGAACAACACCTAAATAATATAATTAATTAGTTCAATACTATTTTAAAACAATAAGCTATGATAACAAAAGAGAAAGTAATTGACGCACAGAATAAATGGGGTGCGGGAGTTGTAAAGATTGGAACTTTGAAAAACAATAGACAAGAGTGCATTTCTTTCACAAGTGAATTCCTTGATAAAATGTATTCATTTGAAAATGGTCCGGTCTTATTTAAACCAACAAAATGTGCTAAAGAACAATTTAGACCTTCTAAAGAAGAGGCAAAATCATACTTTATTGCAGGAGATGATCGTGTTTGTAATGAAGATCAAGGATTTGCAATTAATCCATGGACAAAAGTACGATTTGAAAATTCAGACTTTATATTAGAAGAAAATCGAGCAATTGCCATGGGTAATTACTTTTTTACTGACTTAGAAGGGGATGAAGCGAAGGTTGAATATACATTTGGTTATAAATTGTTTGAAGGGGAATTAAAAATTGACTTGCACCACTCTTCCTTTCCTTACAACCCATAATTAAAGTATAATGCGAAAGCATCTATACTTTATTTGTCCAACGGATCATCTTGAGAACATCATTCAGAAAAATTTATCCAAAGACAATTATTTTATCACCTCGCTTGGTAATTCAATAAGCTTTGGTCCGGACTTGATTGAAGAAATCAACTCTCTAATTAAGTCTAGAAATATTGAAGAAATAACATTTGTTTTATCAGATAATAATAAATTTTTCAAAGATGCCTTAGAAAATCAAAGGTTCAATAACATAAGGAGTCTAAAGCAATTCTATAATTTTATCTTGAATGAAAAAATACGTTCAAATAAAATATGGGAAAAGTCAGATATTAGATCTCTAATTATTGCCTATTATTTAAATTTGAAATCAAAAGAGCTTGAATTACTAATAAGTGACCCCTTGTTTAATCCAATAAATTTAAGTGCAAAGATTTATAAACGCCAAAAAAATATTTTTAATGAAGTTCATGCTGATTTATTTTCCTTAGACAGCTTCAGCCTAAACTAGTATACAACTGACATTATATGATTAAAATTGAAAATGCAACAAAGTCGTTTCAAGGCGTAAATGCAATTGAAAACTTATCCTTGAGCATAGAAAAAGGAGAAATATTAGGTCTACTAGGCGCTAATGGTGCAGGAAAATCCACAACTATAAATATGCTTCTAGGTTTTATTCATCCTGATTCGGGATCAGTATTTATTGATCAAATGAACGTTAGTGAAAAAACTAAAGAGGTGCGTAAACTGATTGGCTATATTCCAGAAAATGTAAATCTTTATCCTTATTTATCTGGCATTGAAAATCTTGACTATTTCTGCCGTTTAGCTGGAATGAAATACGAAAAAAGAGAATTGGAAAAATTCCTAATCACATGTGGCTTGCAGAATAATGCATTTAACAATAAAGTTTCGACTTACTCAAAGGGGATGCGGCAAAAAGTAGGTATCGCCATTGCTTATGCTAAAAAAACAAAAGTATATCTTCTAGACGAACCTGCAAGTGGTCTAGATCCTTTAGCAAGCAATGAGCTATCTATATTGCTTAAAAAGCTAGTCGCAGAAGGAGCAACTATTCTTATGGCCTCACATGATATCTTTAGAGTAAGAGAGGTATGTGATCGTATTGGGATTCTAAAAAAAGGTAATCTTGTAAAAGAGATCCGTAGTAGAGATGTAAGTGCAAATGAATTGGAGAACTTGTATATAGAATACATGAAGAACTAAATTGCGATGTGGATAATTATTAAGAATGAGTTATACTCCCTTTATCGTAACAATGCCTTACTTGCAATTAGCATAGGTTTTATTTTAGCATTACTGCTATCTATTTTATTAGGAATGGTACAGGCTCAAAATCATACTAAATCTTATGAGCAAGCTAAAAATAAACTTCGAAAACAATGGGAAAATATTGAAGGGATGAATGCACATGGTGCCGCACACTATGGCACCTATGTTTTTAAGCCTTATGACCTATTAAACAGCCTAGATGAGGGAGTAAATAGCGTAACTGGAAATGTACTTAAATTAGAAGGCCATGTCCAAAATGAAATAGTCTATTCTGAAGCTTCTCAAATGCAATTCATATCAAAATTTGGCAAACTAAAGAGTTCTCTACTATTACAATATGTACTACCACTGATATTAATATTCTTAGCATTTCATAGCATTAGTAGTGAAAAGCAAAGTGGAAGACTTAAATTACTCTTACTTCAAGAGGCAAAGTCATTAACTATAATTTGGGCAAAAACTCTATCTGTATGGCTTTATGGTTTAGCGTTGTTAACCTTTACGGTTTCAATTTATTCCTTGATTAACTTAGAAAACATTAGCCTAGATATAGGAAGTCGACTGTTGTTTTTTTATCTATCATATGCCCTATTTTACTTTATTATTAGTGGACTAACTGTATTTTTTTCCGCACAATATAAAAATGCAACTGTTGCATTAACATCAATGCTTGGAATATGGATTGTTTGGACAATATTTTTACCAAACATTGTAATGAGCTCAGTTGAAAAATGGCATGACTTACCAAGTCGCAATGAATTTCAAGCTGACATGAAAGAGGATCGATCAAAGGGACTTGATGGACATAACCCTTTAGATGAAAGAGCTAAAGATTTGGAAGCAAAAACATTAGAAAAGTATGGTGTTAATGACATTGCAGACTTACCCATCAATTTTGATGGGATACGTATGCAAGCAGATGAAGAGTATGGCAATCAAGTATGGGACAAGCATTTTGGCAATTTGAACAACATCCTTGCTAAACAAAAACAAAGTTATCAGCTAGCCGGAATTTTCAATCCATTCATTTCCCTTAAAAATGCCAGTATGGGTTTTGCAGCAAGTGACAATTATCATCATCAAAATTTTTTAAAACAGGCAGAAAATTACCGCAGAAGATTGATTAAAGCGTTAAATGATGAACACGCTTATGGCGGATCTAAAACAGGTGATTGGAGCTGGGAACCTGAAAGTGATTTCTACAAATCAATTCCTGATTATACATATAAACCGATGTCATTTTCTTATTCAGCTCCAAACTATTTAATAGATATATCCTTACTATTTATTTGGAGTGTTCTAACAAGCCTATTTATGTTTTTTGGAGCAAGAAAAATGGAAATTATATGAAAAGCCTAAATATTCTTTTTGTTGAATGGAAGCATTTCATTAGAAGTCCATTTAAAGTAATAGCATTGATTCTTTACATAATTGCAAGTGTATACGGGCTAAACAATGGTAAAAACCTCTATGAAAAACAAACTGCGGAATTAGCCAAAATCAATGAGAAAGCAAAAGAACAGATTCTCCAAAACAAAGCTTTCTACAAAGAAGAAAATCCGAGTCCAGACGACAGGCCATGGGTAGATTTATCTATTCCTGATTGGGCAATATGGTATACTATTGTATATCATCTAAAAGCTCCCTCTTCTGCTCTAGTATACTCTATAGGACAAACCGAACAATATGGATTTTATAAGAAAGTAACCTACATGTCAAGTCCGTACGATTCTGACATGACAAAAGAAATAGCAAATGTCGAACGCTTGGGTAACAACACATTAGACTTTTCCTTTGCACTTATCTTTTTAATGCCATTAATACTAATAATATTGCTGTACAATTTACAAAGCATGGAAAAAGAACAAGGCTTTATAAAACTAATTGAAGTCCAAGCTGGTGGAAAAAGTAAATGGTTATTATTAAGATGCTGCTTCTATGTAATCTTATGCCTAGCTGTAACTATAGGGTTGATATTATATGGCTCGATACTAACTAATGTAATAACAAAAAATCTATCTGCTTTTATAGACGTCATATTATACAGCTTTCTATACCTACTTCTCTGGTCAATATTATATTTCATATTACTAAGAAGTGGTAACACAATAATTGAGAATGCCCTAAAAATGGCCGGGATTTGGCTACTAGCTACATTTATAATTCCTGCCTCAGTAAATCAATGGATAAGTATTGAAAAGCCCGCTAATTTAATGACAGATTTTATTGATGCTTCTAGAGATAAAAAGTACGAAATATACAATCAATCCGATAGTATAAAAATGGCAGGCTTGTTTAATTTATATCCAGAAATCACGAATAGCCCTATTATAAATAATCCTGAAAAGGTAAATTATGCAATTAGGGAAACCACTATAGCTTTGGTTAATAAATTATCAAAAGAATTTATAAAGCACATAGAGACAGATAACAATCTAAAAAATAATATGATTGAAAAAAGCTTTTTCTTTAACCCTATAAGTTTCTTTCAAAATCGCTTTAATTCAATTTGTGAAACGCATTACTATAATTATCAGACATACAGAAATGAAATTCAGACTCTGATAGATAAGCAGATTCACACTTTAGTAATTGATACTTGGAATGATATTAAAATAGACAAAGAACGGTTTGATAAGTACCACGAAAAGTTTTCAATATAAAATAAAATCAACTAATCAGAATTACTGTTTTAAATAAAATTATAATTATACTGCTCATAAGAAATCATTATTAATTATAAATAAACACATATTATTACTATTTTTAATTCAACACTATTTATAATTATTACAACTAAAACATATGAGAATATTTGACAGAATTTCAAATGGCTGGACAATAGGAAATATCAGCTTAAGCATTATTAAAAACAACCCATCATTATTGTTATTTCCTATAATTTCAGGTATTTCAATGATAATAGTTTTTTTAAGTTACTTTGGAGGAGGACTTATATTACTCCTTGGAGCTAGTCTTTCTTCATTTAGTTCCTTAGAGTCATTGGCAAATTCTGATTTATTAGCCGATAGTGTTGTTTATGTTATTACGTTTGGTTTTTATCTTACAAATTACTTTATAGTTATATTTTTTAATGTAGCTCTTGTGCATTGTGCTAAGAGAATTTTAGATGGTAAAGAAACGTCGGTTGGCGAAGGAATAAATTTTGCTCTCACAAAAGTCATAAATATTTTATCCTGGGCAATATTAGCTGCCACTGTAGGTGTTATATTAAAAATAATTCAGCAACGTGCAGGTAAATTTGGAGAAATCATATCAAGTATTCTTGGAGTCGTATGGGGCATAGCAACCTTTTTTGTAGTACCTGTCCTTGCCTATGAAAATGTTGGGCCAATAGACGCATTAAAACGTTCTTCTGATATCATACAAAACAAATGGGGTGAAAGCTTAGGGGCTAATTTTAGCTTTTCCATTTTCACCTTCTTAGGTTTAGTTGCAACTATTCTAATAGGAATGCTTCTAGCCGTTGGCATTCATCCCGTTGCGGGACTAATCGCAGGTATTCTATTATTTCTATTAGTTTTAAGTACCGTTTCTGCAGCAGAAGTCGTATTTCTCGCAGCGGCCTATGAACACGTAAATGAAAGGCCTAGTAAACTTTTTCAAGGCAAAATATTAGACAATATGTTTGTTAGAAGATAGCAGATTTTTTAAAGTAGATAAGCTTGCCTTTTTCTAAGTCTATTTGGCTAATTCCCTATGATGTTATATGCTTGCTTCTTTCGGGAATAATACGGCTATACTTTATCGCTCTTCGTTATACCTGCCGAATTAATATTAAGGGACATATTTTACCAGAAGCACATATTCATGCATTCTGGCATCAGAATTTACCACTATATTTTGTTTGTCATTCTAAACGATCAGTACTGCCCAAAATATGGATGCAGCACCCAAAATGGTATATGAAGTCTATTCATTTCTTATTATGGTGGTCAGGTATAAAAATTGCCTATGGAAGTAGTGGGAATAACGGCCAAAAAGCCTTAAACCAAATTGTAGAACACCTTAACAATGGCTATAGCACAGCTATTAATCCTGATGGACCAAAGGGACCTCCTCAGCAATTAAAAAATGGCATTATTCAAATGAGCCAAAAAAGTGGCAGACCTATACAGGTTGTTAAATTTAAAAGCTCTTGTCATATTAAATTGAAAAGCTGGGATAAAAAGATACTCCCTTTTCCTTTTAGCAAAATTGATATATTTTACTCCGAAGCATTCTATCCAAATAAAGAAAGTTTTGAGTCTCAAAAAACTAATGTTACAAAAGCATTATTAATGTTATAAAAGATTAGAAATATTTATATGTGATTTTTTTTACCTTTGCCGCTTCAATTAGTAAAGAGATGAAAAAATACGATGTTGTTTTATTGACAGATGCTCGATATCTTAAGCCGAATAAGGTTGATTGGTATATTCAACAAGTTTTAGATGAAGATGCCTATGTTCAAAATGCATTAGAGTCTCACGGTTTAAAGGTTATTCGGATGAATTGGGATAATGATAAATTTGATTGGTCTCAATGTCATTATATATTAATAAGAGCCGTTTGGGATTATTTTCATCGAATAAATGAATTTCAGCCTTGGCTAAAAAAGGTCAGTACTCAGACTAGTCTGCTTAATAATTATGATTTGATTCAATGGAATCTAAATAAATCTTATCTATTTGATTTACAGAATAAAGATGTGCGAATACCACCAAGTATTTTTATTCCAAAGCACACTAAAGGCAAGCAACGGAGCTTAGGAGACTACTGTAGCAATAACTCATGGTCGGAGTTTATTTTGAAACCTGCTGTTTCTGGTGCAGCTAGACATACATACCGATTTAAGCGCGGAGAGCATGAAGGAATTGAAAATATTTTTGCCAAACTACATTCAGAGGAAGATATGATTCTTCAGGAATTTCAATCTAAAATAATCTCGAAAGGTGAAGCTGCACTAATGTTTATGGGTGGTGAATACACACATTCAGTAATGAAACGAGCTAAAGCAGGGGACTTCAGAGTTCAGGATGATTTTGGAGGAACAGTAGATCATTATTTTGCACCAAAACATGAAATAGACTTTGCTAAAAAAGTAATTGATGCCTGTCCCTATGAAACAGCCTATGCACGTGTTGATATAATGTGGGATAATTTCAACCAAGTATGTGTTTCTGAAGTAGAATTAATTGAGCCAGAACTTTGGTTCCGCAACAACCCAAAGTCAGCAGAAGCCTTGGCTAACTACATCTATGATCAAATTAAGCTCAAAAAAAAAAATAAAGTAAACTATAAGGTTGCTTAATCATTTTTGCTTTATCACTTAGATTATCCATATAAATATGGGGCTTTTTCGTATCTTTTAAATTCTAAAAAAAGGCTATGCGACACATTTTAAGTATAGTTATTCTATACCTATTTCAAATAAATATACTTCAGGGGCAAATTAAGTTTGAAAAAGAGAAGAGGATTAAGGAAAAGGATGTTCCTGAAGCAGCTTTAAACTTTATTAAAGATTCTAATATAGATAAAGCTATGAAATGGTATCAAGAAATAAACCAATCGGGCACCTCATTTGAAGCCAAAGGTATATATATGCATAGTAAGCATAGCATTGAGTTTAATAAAAGTGGGCATATTGAGGACGTTGAAATTGAAGTTGAGAGAAAACAACTGCCAATCAAAACGTTGGCAAGTATTGAAAATTATTTAAGTCGTGAATATGAAGCATTTAAACTAAAGAAAATACAAAAACAATGGACAGGCAAAGCAGAGTTCCTAAAAGCAAGTATAAAAAGCGGCCAAAAACATCCTGATATTCAGCTTAACTATGAATGCGTTGCCTTTATTAAGTCAGATGGAGAATATAGATCCTATGAGTTTTTATTTAGTGCAAATGGTGACTATAAATCCGCTTTTAAAATCATTGAAGACAGCCGAACGAATATAGAGTTTTGATTCGAATACTTATCGCAATATTAGGAATTTGCCTATCAGTCAATCTTCAAAGCCAAATTTATAAGATTGGCACCTTACCACAATTGTATATAACATCTCAATTATATAAAGACTATCTCTTAACATTTAAACTTGAGTCAAGACAAATAATCAATGAGGGAGAAAGTCCTTTTTCTAGTATAAACTTCAAACAAGAGCGGTCTGACATTAGTGCCTTCATTAGAAAGCGTGTAGGATTTAATTCTAAATTAGCCCTTGGCTATATGCATCGCTTACAAGGTAAAGACCTATATCATAGATGGACCCAAGGGCTATCTTTGATTTACAAAAAAAAATATTTTAATCTAGGCCATCGTTTTCTTTGTGATCAAACTTATTCTAAAGCAGAATCAGCAAAATATCGTTTTCGATATAGATATACATTAGAACTTCCGTTTAAAGGACAAGAAATTAATACTAAAGAAATATTCATCAAGCTTGGTAATGAATATATTTCTGTGTGGCAAGATGAAGGTGATTTTGAATTTAGAACATTGGCATGCATTGGCTATGTGTTACCATCAAATACTAAATTAGAATTGGGTATAGATTACAGAGCTAACCAAATTTTCACAGACCAAATTGCACATCAAGGCTACTTGTACTTTGCTTTTTATTTAAAACCCTGATACATTTCCTTAAATTTAATTCATGAATAAATTAAGAAATCTTATTGCTGTAAGTCTAATTGCTATTCTATGCTCTTGTTCTCCCGAAGATATTAATGAGCCATCTATAGATGATTATGCTTATCATTCTCATATATTAGAACCTCAAGGCCAAACAAAAAGTCTTAATGACCTTTTATTAATAGATGTTTTATTTGAAAGCCATGTAGATGAATATATTCATAACATAAACGTCCGCTTATATTCATCTTTAGACAGCATTATTTTTTATAATAAACCTATAAATTCAAAAATTGACTCTCCAAAGGCCTTTCACTATCTTGATACAGTTGTATTAAGCAATTCTAATGGCTTTGAGATAGGCAAACAATATATTTTGGAGGCCAGAGTTTGGGCACAAAACGAGGGAGAATCTGAGGCCTATGAGCGTGATACGTTTTTAATACAATAATATTGGATTCTGTAACACAAGCCCTGTTAGGGGCAACTACGTTTGCCTGTATTAAGGATAAAGAAACAGGAAATAAGGGCTTACTTATTGGAGCTATAGCAGCTACAATACCAGATCTTGATGTGCTACTTTTTCCTTTTTACTCCAATGTAGAACTAATAAGTATTCATCGAGGTTTTTCACATTCTGTTTTTTTTGCTTTAATAGCTAGCCTAATTCTGGCTATCACATTTAAACGCCTATACAAGAGCAATTCTACACTAAAAAGTTGGTATGCTGCCTTCTTTATAGCCATATTCACACATGCTCTATTAGATGCTTGTACGACATATGGCACTCAATTATTAAGCCCGTTTAGTAATCATTTATTTTCCTTTAATATTATACACGTAATTGAACCAATTTACACAAGTATTCTTCTCATTGGATTAATATTTCTGCTCATTAAAAAAATAAATATCAACAGAAAAAAAACCATCTGGCTCAGCCTTGTACTTTCTTCAACATATCTTATTTGGACTTTAATATCTCAGAATATTGCCAAAAAGAAATTTCAAATGGAACTGAATGCACAGCATATTGAATATGAAACATTGATGTTAGCGCCTACCCCTTTAAATTCGGTATTATGGAATGCCATTATCAAAACTAAAGAAGGTTACTATTTTGCTAATTATAGCCTATTTGATAAAGAGGATAAAATGATCTTTTACTTTGAAGAGAGCATAATGAATCTACCTGAAAAGATTAAGAAAATCCCCAAGATTGCATCTTATTTAAACTATACACAAGGCTATCCTTTAATACGAAAAGACGCTTTTGCCAATATCAAAATTTACGCTATAAAATATGGCCCAATTAATTTTTATGGAAAGCCCAAGTTTATTCACCCATTATGCTTTAATGAAAATAATGTGATAGATAATCAAATCGATATATGTTACAATACTGAAAAGATTGGCTTTTATAAAAATTTAAATGAACTAAAAACTAGAACATTTGGCAAGCCAAAAGCGAATCCTTAAATATTAAGTATCTAAATAAATCATGACCAACCTTTACGGCCTTTTCGCTTGTTTTTTTTCTTTGCAGCTTTTCTAAAGGGAGCAAAGCCGGACTTTCTATCTTTGGAACGCCCTGACTTTTTAGGGTTTTCTTGGGCAACTTCCACAGCAAGTTTGACACCTTCAAAATCTTGATTTCCAATACCCGCAATTAACAGATCAACAACTTTCTTTTCAATTTCAAAAAATGAAAAATTCTTTAAAACATCTATCTTCCCTATTTCGGCAGATGAAGAATCCAAAGTTTCATTGATGAGACCTATCAGTCTTTGAGCATTTAAGTTCTGCTTGCTGCCAACGTTTATAAATAGACGAGACATATCTTGCCTTCCTCTTTCCTTTCCATCAGCCCATTCTGACTTAGATTTAGAATCTATATCGAGATCTTTAGCATTTTTATAATAGTTAAAGAAGCGATTAAATTCCGCAGAAACAAAGTGCTTTATTAAGGCTTCTCTATCTAACCATTGTAATTTCTCATAAATAGCAGGCAAGAAAGGTTCTATTTGAGCCTCGTTAACTTTAACCTTTTCAATCTTATCTATTAAGCTAAATAGCTGCTTGCTACAAACATCTTGACCACTAGGTGGTTTCATTTTAGAAAAACTAATTCCAGCAGTTTTCTCAATTAACTTCAGCTTTCGCGTTTCTCTTGAATGTATTATTGCAATAGACACACCCTTTTTACCGGCCCTTGCAGTACGACCTGAGCGATGTGTATATACTTCAGGTTCATCTGGAAGATTATAATTAATTATATGACTTAGTTCATTAACATCCAGTCCACGAGCTGCAACATCTGTTGCTACTAATATTTGTAAATGTTTTGAACGAAAACGACCCATAACCTCATCTCTTTGGGCTTGTGAAAGGTCACCATGCAGTGCATCTGCATTATATCCAGCCTCAATTAATTTATTAGCTATATCCTTAGTTTCACGACGAGTCCGGCAAAAGACTATCCCATATATTTTAGGATTCATATCAGCAATGCGTTTTAGCAAATCAAAGCGATCTTTAGCATTTACCATATAATAATGATGCTCAATATTTTTAGCACCTAAATTCTCCTTTGCTACAGTGATTTTTTCAGGATTGGATAAATATTTATTAGCAATACGCTCAACCTCTTTAGACATGGTAGCAGAAAAAAGAATACTTTGCTTATGCTCAGATGCATTCTCTAAAATAGCATCTAATTCATCCTTAAATCCCATACTTAACATTTCGTCTGCCTCGTCCAACACAAGCCTATCCAATTGATTTAATATCAGCTTTTTTCGCTGCATTAGATCTCGTGCTCTTCCTGGTGTTGCTACTACAACATGAACACCTTTTTTGAGAGCCCTTATTTGTGTGTCCATACTTGCACCACCATAAACCGCTAATACTTTAAGTCCTTTAACGTATTTTGAATAGGATTCTAAATCCCTAGTAATTTGCAAACAAAGCTCTCTAGTCGGAGCTAAAATCAAGGTTTGAACCGTTAAACGCTTAAGGTCTGTCATCTGAATTGCCGGCAAACCAAATGCAGCGGTTTTTCCTGTTCCAGTTTGAGCAAGTCCTATCAAGTCAGTATTTGTTGCAAGCAACCATGGTATGCATGCCTCTTGAATGGGTGTAGGAGTTTCAAATCCCAATTCCTCAATGCCCTTTAAAAGACTATTTTCGACTCCTAATTTCTTAAATACACTCATCCCAAAACTAATTTTATCACAAGACTAGCCAAATTAAAAATAGTAATCATCATTTAATTAAATTAAAAGCGCCTTGCTTGCTGAGTATTTATAGCTACCTTTGGCGCGCAAATATTTTAAACACTATGAAGTCCATTCGTAATATTGCTATTATTGCCCATGTCGATCATGGAAAAACAACTTTAGTTGATAAGATTATTCATGCCTGCAAAATCATAAATCCAAATAAAGACAACAATGAGTTGATATTGGATAATAATGATTTAGAAAGAGAACGTGGAATAACCATTCTATCTAAAAATGTCTCTGCTGAGTATAAGAATGTTAAAATCAATATTCTAGATACACCTGGTCACGCTGATTTTGGAGGAGAAGTTGAGCGTGTTCTAAAAATGGCTGACGGCGTATTATTGCTTGTAGATGCCTTTGAAGGACCAATGCCACAGACAAGATTTGTTCTTAGCAAAGCTATTGAGCTTGGCTTAAAGCCCATTGTTGTAGTCAATAAAGTAGATAAGGAAAATTGCACTCCAGATGAAGTTCAGGATGCGGTTTTTGATCTTATGTTTAACTTAGATGCAACAGAAGATCAGCTCGATTTTGAAACCATATTTGGATCATCAAAGCATGGATGGATGAGCAAAGATTGGAAAAACCAAACCAATGATATTACTCCTCTTTTAGATACCGTAATTTCTGAAATACCTGAAGCACCATACAATCCAGGGGAACTACAGATGCAAATTACATCTTTAGACTTCTCAAGCTTTAAAGGCAGAATTGCTATTGGAAGAGTATTTAGAGGAGACGTAGAAAAGGGAAAAGATTATATTCTTTGTAAATCAGATGGCAATAAAAAAGTAAGGGTAAAAGAACTCTTTGTATTTGAGGGCTTAGGCCGTGCTGAAGTAGAAAAAGTTAGAAGCGGTGATCTATGTGCTATAGTCGGCATGGATGATTTTGAAATAGGCGACACTTTAACTTCTATAGAACAACCAGAAGCTCTTCCAAGAATAAAGGTAGACGAGCCAACAATGAGTATGTTATTTACAATTAACAACTCCCCTTTCTTTGGTAAAGAAGGAAAGTTTGTTACTTCAAGGCATTTGAGAGATCGCTTATTTAAGGAAATGGAAAAGAACTTGGCTTTAAGGGTTGAAACTACGGACTCTGAGGACAGGTTTAATGTTTTTGGAAGAGGTATACTTCACTTGTCTGTCTTAATTGAAACAATGAGGCGAGAAGGTTATGAGTTTCAAATTGGCAAACCCCAAGTAATTATTAAAGAAATTGATAATATTAAGAGTGAACCTTATGAAACTTTAGTTATTGATGTTCCTGAGAAATATTCTGGAAAAGCAATAGAATTAGTAACTATGCGAAAAGGCAACTTAATGATTATGGAGCCAAAGGGTGATCTTCAACATCTAGAGTTTGATATTCCTTCAAGAGGTTTAATAGGACTAAGAAATAATATACTAACTGCCACAGCTGGAGAGGCAATTATGACCCATCGATTTCGGGAGTTTGGCCCATATAAAGGTGACATCCCATCTAGAACAAGTGGCTCCTTAACTTCAATGGAAGCTGGCCAAGCATTAGCTTTTGCTTTAGACCGTTTACAGGATAGAGGCAGGTTTTTTATAGAGCCAGGTGATCAAGTATATAAAGGGCAAGTTATAGGAGAACACACGAGAGATAAGGATCTCGCATTAAATGTTATAAAAGGAAAAAAACTCACAAATATGCGAGCTGCCGGTTCAGACAGTAGTGCCAAATTAGCCCCAAAAATCAACTTATCTCTAGAGGAATCCATGGAATACATTAACGACGATGAATATTTGGAAGTTACACCACTTAATCTAAGGATGCGAAAGATTGATTTTAAACCAAATTAGATATTAATAATACCGTAAAATAGGTATTGCAATAAATTATTTAATTCTTTTTATTTAGACTAAGTCTAAATAAAGGGTGTTTGAAAAAAATAAATGTCTTAATTGCATTTGGAAATACATTGATTGAAGCAGG
>CAJXBJ010000007.1 GCA_913050195.1 uncultured Saprospirales bacterium | reverse complement strand
GAAATTAAATTGAACAATAGAAATACTAATAATGCTCTATAGGTTCGAAAATGTACCAATTTCTCGATATACTGCAGTTTTTAAATCACTAATACAAATATAACATTTCCACTTATATGATTATAGCCGAAAGATCTATTTGTTTTCTCTAGAGAATAGTGGTTTTATACGATAAGCACAAAAAAATGTTCTATTACTCAAAATGCAAAGAAAACAGAAAGGTCCTAGGGTATAACTTTTCTAGAACAGATGCATAAAGTTTATCAGGCTCAGGAACCATAGTATTATTCATACCATTTGAGATTTTAATCTCAAGAGAAAACTTAAAATATTGAAAATAAAAATCGAGACCAGTCCCATACTCTACAAAAAAAGAATGGCGCCCAGTTTTAAGTCTCCCTTCCGCCCTTCTTGCTTTAGCATTAGAAATCATATCAACGGAATATTTAAACCCTCCTAGAGTATAAAAACGGCAATCATTAATTCGATCAGTTTTAAATTTCAACTGTATAGGAAAATCTAAATAGGTAGATTCGACAGTTTTCTTCATTTCTAGATCCTTAATCATTAAATACTTCAGACTACGCTCAGCAAAACTTAAGGCTGGTATAAATCGCAAGTTTAAATGCTCTGTCAATCTCAAATCTGAGATTATACCTAAATTAAAACCTGGGCCTGCGACAGATTCAACAACATTAATAGAATCATTTTGGGGGAAGCTAATATCCTTATAAATCTTGAAACCTGATGAATTGATAGCCATTGTAATACCAAAATGTACTGGCTTACGATCATAAGTAGGTAGGTTTTGAGCGCAAACATAATCTAAGCTCAAATAGCAACAAATGTATAGTATTATTTTTCGGCAATATAAACCGTACATATTCCTAGTGTTAAAGGGAAATAGCGCACCTCTCTAAGGCCAACTTTTTCCAATATAGCTACCATACGCTTACCTGAGGGAAAAGCTTGAACTGATTCTTGCAAATACTTGTAAGCCCTTGGGTCTTTTGACAAAACTCGACCTATAATCGGCAAAATATTTTTTAAGTAAAACGAATACAACGCATTAAATAGTCTATTTTCTGGAGTAGAAAACTCTAATATCATCAGAACACCCTTTTTATTTAAAACCCTAAGCATCTCTCCCAAACCTTTCTCTAAAGTCTCAAAGTTACGAACACCAAAAGCAACACAAATACCATCAAAGACATCGTTTTGAAAATCCATTTTTTCACTATCTCCTTTTACAAAGCTTATTTCAAAAGGGGCTTTATTTAAATATTTTTCACAAGCTCTATTTAACATTTCTTGAGATAAATCTAATCCAACGACTTCTTTCGGGTTTAAAACAGACAAAGCCCATGCTAAGTCTCCGGTACCGGTAGCTACATCTAAAAGCCTAAGTAACTTCTTGTCATTTTTAATTAATCTCTTGCCAAATAAATTAATGGCTTTTTTTCGCCACCAAAAGTCTACACCTCCCGAAAGAGTGTGATTTAAAAAATCATATTTAAAGGCAATATTATCAAACATTTCCTCGACTTGCTTCTTCTTACTTGCTTCTTGATTGTAGGGCTTAATACTCATAACTGAGCACAAAGATAGCTATTGCATTTTAAATTTTATTTTTGTGACATGATCATACATTCTGCCCAATTTATAGGAAGCTTTCCAAGTAATCATAAAATGCCTAAAGCGAATAAACCAGAATTCGCCTTTATTGGCCGTTCTAATGTGGGGAAATCATCTCTAATAAATATGTTAACCAATCGAACAAAATTAGCAAAGACTTCCTCGACTCCGGGTAAAACTCAAATGATTAACCAATTTATCATAAACGAAGAATGGCATATTATTGATTTGCCTGGATATGGCTTTGCTAAGCTATCTAAAAAACACAGAGAGAGTTTAAAGAAAATGATAGCAAACTATTTAAAAGAGAGAGAATCATTAATCACAACCTTTGTATTACTAGATGCCAGACATTCTTTACAAAAAGTTGACGAGGATTTTCTAATTTGGCTAGGTCAAACAGGATTACCCTTTAGCATTGTTCTAACAAAAACAGATAAGTTAAAGCAGCAAGATTTAAGTAAACAAATAAAGCACTTTAACGCAACTTTAAGTGAATACTGGGACCCTCTACCTCCATTCTTCTCAAGCTCTGCATTACGCAAAAGAGGACAAAATGAGATTTTAGCCTATATTAATTCCTTGATTAAGGGGTGATTTTTCCATTTTTTACTTACCTTTGCACCCTAAATCCAGTAAAATGAAAAAAGATATACATCCAGAGAATTATAGATTAGTAGTTTTCAAAGATATGTCTAATGACTATAGTTTCCTGTCAAAATCAACTGCAGCGAGTAAAGAGACTATCAAATGGGAAGATGGCAATGAATATCCACTGATTAAATTGGAAATATCTCATAAATCACATCCTTTCTACACTGGTAAGATGCAATACGTGGACACAGCTGGAAGAATTGAAAAATTCAAACAGCGTTATGCCAAATTCAATAAGAATAAAGAAGCTGCAAAATAATAGCGACTTTATAGGTTGTTATGCAGTACTGCCTTTTTGACGATTATTCTTGGGAACAGCTCCTACCACTAACCTTTACTAGAAGCGTTGCAGACTTACGTATAGGTATTGACTCTATTGCAGAAAAGTGGCAAAGAATACTGGTAGAAAAACCATATATCCTCAGTCAAGATTATTTACAATATTCAAGACTAGAGGAAGGTCCATGTACTTATATAAATAGCTCTATTATCCCAAATGATGAATTACTAGCCGACATTAAAAAGCTAAAATCAGGGGAAGGCTTAAATTATAATTCTAAACTTATTGCTTTAAAACCAAGTAAAACATTCTTTAACCTAAATGAACTGATAGAAAACAATTCATGTCAACTTATAAGTTATAACTCTCCTTTAATTACCATTGAAAGGCCCTGGGATATTTTTACAAAGAATGGCCTTGTTTTAAAACAAGACTTTATTAATTATACGAATGGCCGAAATTCTGCAAAGCTAAGCAATACAAATACCATAATTGGAGATAATATTTTTGTTGAAAAAGGGGTTACAGCAGAAGCTTGTATAATTAATTGTAGTGAGGGACCTGTATATCTAGGAAAAGGCGCAAATTTAATGGAAGGCTCCATAATACGTGGACCTTTATCAATGGGAGAATCAAGTACTCTTAAGTTAGGGACAAAAATATATGGCCCTACTACTATCGGACCCCACTCTAAAGTAGGAGGTGAATTAAACAATGTAGTCATACAAGGATTTTCTAACAAAGCACATGATGGTTTTTTAGGAAATTCTGTGATTGGTGCTTGGTGCAATATAGGGGCTGACACAAATACGAGCAACCTAAAAAACAATTATGCTGAGGTTAGGCTATGGTCCTACACTGAAAAACGATTTATTAAAACAGGAGAACAATTCTGTGGTTTAATAATGGGAGATCACTCAAAGTGTGGAATAAACACCATGTTTAATACAGGTACTGTAATTGGTGTAAGTGCAAATATTTTTGGAGAAGGCTTTCCAAGAAATATAATTCCATCATTTGCTTGGGGTGGTAAAAATGGTTTTATGACTTATAAATATGATAAAGCAATGGAAGTTGCAGAAATTGTTATGGGAAGAAGAGGAATAGAATTGGATAAAAGGGAACGGTCCATTTTAAAGCACATATTTGATACGAGTGCTGAGTATAGAACTTGGGAAAAATAGTCTGTATGCGGGAAAAAATTATTGCTGGTAACTGGAAAATGAATCTTAGCATCCCAGAGGGGGTTAAATTAGTTGAAGACATAGAGCACTATCTAGCAAAAAGGCCTTTACAAACAAAAGTTATTGTCGCACCTTCCTTCACTCACCTATACAGCATTAACCAGTTAAATTGTTTGCATGTAAAGCTTTCTGCACAAAATTGTCACGAATCAAAAAAAGGTGCATTTACAGGAGAGATATCCCCATTAATACTGCAAGACTTAGGTGTTCAATATGTGATTTTAGGACATTCTGAGAGAAGAGAATTATTTGGAGAATCTGATGCTCTAATTCGCGCTAAAATCGAACAATGTTTATCGATGAAACTAAAACCAATTATTTGTTGTGGTGAAAGCTTAGAGGAGCGTAGAAAAAATAAACACTTCGAAGTAGTAAAAGAACAATTAAACACTGCACTTTATGGTTTACAGGAGAAGTCTTTAAAAGAATGTATGATTGCTTATGAACCAGTTTGGGCGATTGGCACTGGAGAAACTGCAAGCCCAGAACAGGCCCAAGAAATGCATGCATATATACGCCGTTTTTTAGGTTCTATATGCCACTACAATGAGACCATTTCAATTCTTTATGGCGGCAGTTGCAAGCCTAGTAATGCTCAAGCTATTTTCTCTCAAAAGGATGTTGATGGTGGCCTAATCGGTGGGGCTTCTTTAAATAGTGAAGACTTTATAGAGCTTATTCATTTGCGGGAGTTGATGTAACTCCACGTTTTTTAAGCACAAAAAAACTTATTAAGCCTACCAAAATCATTGCAAAGGAAATTAATTCTGCTTGGGTCGGCTGGATCCAACCCCAATCATACACAACATTTACTCGAATCTTCTCAATTAAAAATCGCTCAAGACCATTTAACACTAAATAAAATGAGAAGAATACACCTGGCATAAGCTTCCAGTGGTTTCTAAAATAATACAATAGGGCAAACAAGGCCAAACACATTATAAATTCAAATAAAGGCGTAGGATATACAGCATGCTCTAACTCATAACAATAATACCCCCAATTAGGTGCACAATTATCTATCAGCACCCCTTCTCCATTTACATTATGAGGATATTTATATGCCCATAACCAATCTGGCAAAAAACCAGGATTAGGGTTATTATTTACTATTCCCCAATCGCCATCTCCAGAAAAATGACAACCTAAACGACCCATGCCATAAGCTAACATTAAGCTTGGTGCTGCTGCATCTAAAATACTCATTACAGAAACCTTCAGCTTTTTAGAATAATAAAACGCAGTAAGTGCTCCAAAGATTAAACCTCCATAAAAAGTCAACCCACTGAATACAGCCGCTGCTGGATCTGTAAATAAATCTGGTATAGTCTCAGGATATTCTAAAAAATGAAAGACCTTTGCACCTAAAAATCCTGCCATACCACAGGAGAATGTAATCTCCATCACTAAATCTGATGGCTTTTTCTCTAACAACACCTCCTTCGGCTCTGGAAATGCTTCTTTTTCCTTTTTATTTTCATGCCATAACATAGCATAAGCAATGCCTGCAAAAAGCAACCCTCCCAACAAGCTCCCTTCTCCTGATAGTATAATACCTTGTGGATTCTGAGAAAAAGCTACCCAATCTCCTAAGGCATAAATAAGCTTAAAGCCTAGAACGAATCCAAATAAGATTTGCGAAAGGACATCTTTTAAGGCAAGCCCACCTCCTTTTACAACTTTCTCATGAACTGGCGGGAAATCACCCACTGAATAACGCTCTTCAAATATTTTTTTCAAAACTAGTGCCCCTCCCATAAAAGCAAGCATAACAAAAAAACCAAAGCTTTGAATCGGTAATGGGATATCTAAACCAAACAAATCATACAACAAATGGGAAATACTCGGATACATATTATACTAGATTAGCTTCTACTCTTCCTTCTGAATCAATAGCTTTTAACTCAGCGTATACAATGCTATTAATTAATGCTTTGTCATAAGGCGCAACTACCTTGACATAATTATCACTCCAGCCCTCTAAATAGGCATTTTTAACTTTATCTTCAAAAAGAATAGGCCTTCTGCTTTTCAAACTATCCTCATAAAATTGGCGTCTTTTTTTATCGGATAAAATACGCAACATTTGGCTTCGTTCTTTTCGAATTGACTTAGGCACAACACCCCCCATTTCTATAGCCTTTGTATTATTTCTTTCCGAATAGGTAAAGACATGCAAGTAAGATATTGGCAAGTCCTTTAAAAAATGATAAGTCTCTTTAAATGCCTCATTATCTTCTCCTGGAAATCCAACAATAACATCTACTCCTATACAGCAATGAGGCATAAGCCTCTTTATTTTTTCTATTCTATTTTTATACAGCTTAGTTAAATACCGGCGCTTCATCTTTTTTAAAATTCGATCTGAACCCGACTGTAATGGAATATGGAAATGAGGAACAATATTATTAGAAACAGAGACTAATTCAATAATGTCATCTTCAAGTAGGTTTGGCTCTATAGATGAAATGCGTACTCTCTCTAATCCTGGTAATTGATCTAATGACTTGAGTAAGTCAATAAATTTCAATTCCTTTCCCTTACCTCCTGAAAGGCCTTTGCCATAATCACCTAGATTAATTCCTGTTAAAACAATTTCTTTAACACCCTTCTCAACTAATACCTTGGCATTATTCAACACGTTCTCTAAATTATCACTTCTACTCTTTCCCCTTGCCAAAGGAATAGTACAAAACGCACAGCTGTAATCACAACCGTCCTGAACCTTAAGAAAACTTCGAGTACGCTCTCCTAGAGAATAAGCCTCATGAAAATCTCCAACATCTTGAATATCACAGGCACCAACTAATTCTCCTTCTTTGGCTAAAATACGATCAAGCCATGAATGAATATTAAATTTTTCATTTGCTCCTAACACGGCATCTACTCCAGGTATATTTATAATACTATTAGGTTTTAATTGCGCATAGCACCCAATTACCAACACTTTCGACTCTGGTGCCTGCCGCTTAGCCTTACGAACCCAATAAGCACATTCTTTATCTGCATTCTCTGTAACAGAACAAGAATTAATAATATACAAATCGGACTTTTCATTAAATGAGACTTCTAATAAACCCTCATTCTTAAGCTTGCGACCAATAGCCGTTGATTCAGCAAAGTTAAGTTTACAACCCAAGGTATGAAAAGCAAATTTAGTAGAAGACATGGAATGCAAATTTAGCAAACTTGCGTCAATGTACACAGTCTAGGACATGTAGATATCTTTCTTAATTCACACTTTTTATTTTTTCTAATTTTGATCAAAGCTTATTCAAGAAATAATATGAAAAAAATTGGGGTTTTTGGGGCTTGCAAGCGAAGCCGAAAACATATTGAGAGCATAATTGCCCTCAAGGACAGTTTTGAACTGATCGGCTTTTTTGATCCAGACCCTATTCTTTGTATTGAAGTAAGTAATAAATACAACATAGCTAGATATGAAAGTTTTGAAGCACTTATTGAACAAATCGATGTTGTAGATATTGTATCCCATATTTTACCAGCACATGCTTTAGCAGAACTTGCTTTAAAAAGCTCCAAGCATGTTTTTATTGAAAAGCCAGTCAGATATACTTTAGAGGAAACTAAGAGACTAATGTCCTTAGCACAAGAAGCTAATGTTAAAGTTCAGGTCGGTAATGAAGAACGCTTTAATCCAGCCTTTATGTCTGCTTTCACCTATATTGAGCACCCAATGTTCATTGAAGTTGACCGCATCTCCCCTTTTGATCCAAGTATGACAAATTTTTGCGTCATACAAGATTTAATGATTCACGATATTGATATTGTTTTAAAAATAGTAAAGGCAAATGTAAAGCGTATAAAAACCAGTGGGGTTGCTGTTGTTAATGGCAGTCCTGATATTGCAAATGTTCGTTTAGAATTTGACAACGGTGCTGTTGCTAATTTGACAGCTAGCCGAATCGCTTTCAAAAATGTACAAAAAATGCGCTTATTTCAGAGACACCGATATGTGTCTATAGATTATGGCAAAAGAAGTTGCAAAGTATTTCAACTTGTTGACAAGAAAAAAAACATGGGAGAAATCCTGCAAAATTTCCAACCACAGCATCCCAATAAGACTATTGAGCTTTGTGAGCCTAATATTAAAGATTCCCATGCTATTTTTGAAGAATTAAAATCATTTGCCCATTGCATTGAGTCTGACCTAGAGCCAATTGCAACATTGCAAGATGGATTTAGAGCATTGCAAGTAGCTCTTGATGTAATGGAGAATATTGAAAAAAATGTGTTGGTCTGACCACTTTCAGTTAATTTTACAAGGCGTATAAGCGTTTTGTAAATGAAATTTATTTTCCCTCTCTTTCTTTGTTCTCTATTTTATTCGTGTGAATGGATAAATCCAGCTGAAGACATTCCAGGTTACATTTATATTGATAGCATAAAGCTATCTGTAAATAATAGTCTTGGTCCTAATACTTCAAAAATCACAGATGCATGGATATACCATGCCGGTGAACTGGTTGGAGTTTATGACCTACCTGCTACAATACCTGTATTAAAAAAAGACAGTAATGGTATTTCTATTGGTGCTGGAATAAAACATAATGGTAAAGTTAATACCCGAATCACCTACCCTTTTTATAAATTTAGTGAACAAACCACGGAACTAAGGCCTGGAGTAATAGATAGCCTAGATATCACTGTATCCTATTTTGATCCATCGAACCTAGAATTATATGTTTTAGAAGATTTTGAGTTTGGAAACAGTTTTGAAAAATTTTCTGGTGATACAAGCCTTATAAAAATTGAAAATGAGCAATCATTTGAAGGAAGCACATCTGGTTATATTTACATGGACACGACCTATAACGAGTTTGAAATTAGATCATTAGAAAGCTTTCAAATCCCAAATGCAGGAAGTACTTTATTTTTAGAAATGGATTATAAATGTTCGAATAATTTTTCAATAGGTATTCTTGTTGACAATGGTAGTTTTTTGGTTAAGCGTTATAAAATTACTTTAGTGGATAAAGAAGATTGGAATAAAATATATATTAATCTTTCGACTGAAATTTATGGCAATACTAACAATGAATATCAACTAATTATTGGGGGTGTACTTGACAATAACAAAACACAAGGAGAAATATATATTGACAACCTTAAATTAATTGGATTTAAGCAATGAATCGAGGGATAGGTAGATATGTTTATGCCCTAGGCGACTTAATAGTCTCTGCATTGAGTTGGATGCTATTTTTCTTTTTCAGAAAGGTTGAAATTGAAGGACTAGCCATAAGCTCAGAAGTTTGGTGGGCCATGTTTTCTGATATTAAATTTCAAATTGGCTGCATTACAATTCCTTTATTTTGGGTGGCTCTACACTATACTTTCTCGTCCTATAAAGATGTTTTTAGAAAATCAAGGTTTAAGGAGTTAAAAAGAATTTTTGTACTTACACTATCTGGATGCATTTTGCTTTTCTTTAGCATTTTACTAGATGATCTCATTTATGACTTTACCGCATATTATTATACCTTCTTTGCTTTATTTAGCATCCAATTTATTGCCTTACTTATATGGAGAATTCCTATAACCAGCTATTCAAAAAATCTTGTAAAAAAGGGAGATATTATATTTAAGTCTATTGTGTTAGGCGGCAGTAAAAAAGCCCTTGAATGCTATCAAGAACTCGCACAAAATACAACATCAATGGGCCATCAATTTTTAGGCTTTGTAAAGATTAATGGCGAAGCTTGCCCACTAGAGAATGAATTGACGTGCTTAGGGCAAAGTAATGCTATTGAAAATATTATTGTAGAAAATGAAATTGAAGAAGTTATTATAGCTATTGAAAGCTCGGAGCACCCCAAACTTCAAAATATTCTATTGCAGCTCGCCAATTGCAATGTAGTAATAAAGATAACCCCTGACTTATTTGATATTATGTCAGGACATGTCCGAATTAACAATGTATTTGGGACTCCACTTATTGAAATATATCCAGACTTATTACCTAAGTGGCAAAAGATTTTAAAAAGGATTATTGACATATTCGGTTCTATTTCAGCATTAATCATACTATTCCCATTACTTATTTATGTAGCTGTAAGGGTTAAACTTTCTTCCAAAGGACCAATATTTTACAAACAAGAACGTATTGGTAAGGGCGGTAAGGTTTTCAAAATCATAAAGTTTAGGTCCATGTTTACAAATGCTGAATCTAGAGGGCCTAGTTTAGCCTCCACCAATGATAGTCGAATTACCAAATGGGGTAAAACAATGCGTGCCTTAAGACTTGATGAGCTACCACAGTTTTACAATGTATTAATAGGCGAAATGGCCTTAGTTGGACCAAGACCAGAACGACAATATTATATTGACCAAATTATTCAGCATGCTCCTCACTATCGCTTTTTACATAAAGTACGACCAGGCATTACTTCCTTAGGACAAGTTAAATTTGGGTATGCTTCTGATATTAAACAAATGCTTAAGCGCCTTAAATTTGATATTCTTTATATAGAAAATATGTCCTTAGCACTTGACTTTAAAATAATGTTCTATACTCTATTTACAGTTATACGAAAGCAGGGACAATAGCTAATTTTCCATTGTCTTGTAAACCAAATCTAGAACCTCTGCCTCAAGCTTATTAGCCTCTTTGACCATCAAGGCACTTTCCTCTAGAATTTTAGCAATTTCAGAATCATTTTTTAGATCTGCTGAATTTATTTTAACATTCAAATAGGCCCCTATTACAGCAGCTCTTGCACACAAAGCTCCAACTCCCGCATCTGATACTGAATTTGGATTTCCAAATTCCGCCATTGCTTTTATTAGTTTAAAAGAACCTAAGGCTGCCTTCATTACCCTAAAAGGAATTTCAATCGCATAGCGAGTGGCATTTTCTATAGCTTTCTTACGAAAGGCTTTTTCTTCATCGCTACTTTTTGGCAACGCAAAGGCATCCATTATCTTATTAAAAGCCTTAGTATCTTCATCAACTAGAGCACATAAGTTTTCATGATGACATTTTCCATTTTCTGCCCAATTTGAAAACTCTTCCCATCGATCATCCCAACCTCTTTTATGCGCAGATAAATTTGCTACCATCGTTCCTAAAGCTGCACCTAAGCTACCAACATATGCTGATATAGATCCTCCACCTGGTGCTGGTGACTCAGATGCAGTTTCTCTACTAAATGCTTCCAAGGACATTTCAACCAAGGCTTTAGAGTCATTTTGAGCCATTTTATATTCTATAATCTTTTCATTTGGATTAAAAGGGCCTAACTCATCAAGCCCCATAGATTTGACAGCAACTTTGATTATCTCACTGTCGGAAATACCTACAGAGCGTTCCTGTTTTTTTAAATAATGACGTCCAGCATCCAAAATAGTTTTAAGCGGCATAAGACCTACCAATTCCGACCCAGACACTCTCAAACCTCTTGCCTGTGCCTTTTCACATACAGCATCAAAGGCTTCATGCACTGAAGTAATACTAACATTTGTTAAATTCATTGATATTTGGGCTATACCATATTCTTCAATATACCAACCTATAGCTTTAACAGCTTTTAAACAACCAGGAATATTCTCAGGATTACCCTCTGAATCACGTATAATCTTACCAGTTAATTTATTACCCTCTCTTTTAACACGCCCTCTTTCTCGGACATCAAAAGCTACCGCATTTGCTCTTCTAGTAGAGGTCGTATTAAGGTTGACATTATAAGCTATTAAAAAATCACGTGCACCAATAGCCGTTGCTCCAGACTTAACATTCAATATTGATGGTCCAAAATCGGGCTTGAACTCTTCAGTCATTAGCTTTTCTTTAAGACCTTCATATTCTCCTGAGCGGCAATAGGCTAAATTCTTACGTTCCTCATTATATGCTGCATTCTCATAACAATAAACACTTATCCCTAATTCCTCCCCAACCCTCTTAGCCAATTTACGTGCATAAACAACCGTTTCTTCCATAGTGATTCCTGAGATGGGCACCAAAGGGCACACATCAGTTGCTCCAAACCTAGGATGCTCTCCATTATGCTTTGACATATCTATAAGTTCTGCTGCTTTCTTTACAGCTATGAAGGCAGCTTCAATCACTTCTTCTGGAGATCCTACAAAAGTAACTACTGTTCTATTTGTCGCATGACCAGGATCAACATCCAGTAAGTGAACTCCCTCAACACTTTCTATTTGATTCGTGATTTCTTTTATTATATTCAGGTCCCTGCCTTCACTAAAGTTAGGCACACACTCAATAATTTGTTTTTCCATGCTTGCAAAATAAGTGAAAAAATCACAGAAATTATTCGATCTTTTAGAATGGATCCACATCTATCATCAAGCGAATTTTAACTTTTTTATATTCCTTTGCTTTATGATCTAATATTTGTGCTAATTCTCTCTTAACACTTTTTATTTTAGTCACTGCTTTATCTATTTTAATCAATATATGTATACCATAAAAACCTTTCACTCTAGATAAAATTGCTGACTCTGGGCCCAAGATTTCTATTCCTTTAATTTGCGTTAATGCATAAGCTAACTGAATTGCTTTTTGCTCCATAGGCATTTTCTTTTCAGCTCTTAGCTCTATACGAATAAGCCTAAAAAACGGTGGATAATGAAAAAGTTTTCTAAACTTAAGTTCTGAATGCATAAATGGACGAACCTCGTCTATTAATAGATGCTGTAAAACTTCATTTTCAATGTCTGTAGTTTGAATATATACTTTACCACGTTCATTGCGACGCCCTGCCCTACCAGCTACCTGTTTCATCAAAGCAAACGCTCGCTCATTGGCCCTAAAATCTGGATAATAAAGTAATGATTCAGCATTAAGAATTCCAACAATTTCAACATTTGCAAAATCAAGGCCTTTTGTTAGCATTTGAGTACCGACTAAAATATCAACTTTTTCATTCTCAAAATCTTGAATAATATGCTTATGTCCATTTTTACTCTGCGTTGTATCAAAATCCATTCTAGCAATGCTATAATTCGGAAAAACAATCTGCAAATACTCTTCTATACGCTCAGTACCAAAACTACGCATACGCAAATTAGGAGATCCGCATTCAATACATTCGCTAACCGCTTTTTGACTAAATCCACAATAATGACATTTTAAAATATTAGCCTTCTTATGAAAGGTTAAAGTGATGTCACAGTGTTTGCATACAGGAATATACTCACAGTCAGTACAGCTCAATAATGGCACATACCCCCTTCTGTTTTGAAATAAAATTACTTGCTTACCGCGAATTAAACTTTTAGTCATGGCATTCCTTAGTTCATCTGACAATATTGGACGAGATTCGCCCTTGCGCAACATTTGATTAATACCAACCAAATATATTTCTGGTAAGGCTACGGAGCTATAGCGCTTGTTTAATTCTACAAGTGTGAACTTTCCTTTGAGCGCATTAAAATAAGACTCCAATGATGGAGTTGCTGAGCCAAGAAGCACATTAGACTTAAAATACTTTGCCATAACTAATGCACAATCTCTTGCATTATATCTTGGAGCTGGCTCTTGCTGCTTATATGAAAAGTCATGTTCTTCATCCACAATAATGAGCTTCAAATTTTTAAATGGTAAAAAAACACTTGACCTAACACCTAAAACTACGCATGCCTCTCCATTTGCTATACGCTGCCAAGCCTGCCCTCTCTCTTTAGCATTTAATTTAGAATGATAAATCAGCACCTTATCACCAAAATACAACTCTAAGTATTTAATAATTTGTGTAGTAATGGCTATTTCAGGCAGTAGGTATAAACATTGCCCGCCTTTCATTTCTAGACTTGACTTCAAAAGATATGTATAAATAAGTGTCTTTCCACTAGATGTAACCCCCTTTAATAAGACATTCTTATTTTTAGAAAAACTATTCTTTATAGAATTTAAAGCAATGGCCTGTTCTTCAGTTAAAGACAATAATTCTTTAGAAGACTCAATAATTTCAGCTTTAGGTTCTTCTTTTTTTTCAATTAATATCCCTTTTTCCTTTAAAGCACTAAACACTGCAATACTGCAAGAGAAATGCTCTATAAAATACTTTTTAGGCCATCTTTTACAACCATCTATCCAGAGCAAAGAAAGTAATTCCATTTGCTTTTTTGCTCTCCTATTTTGTTTCAATAAATCCTCAAATTCATTCTCTGAATTGGGTAAGACGACATAAATTATACTTTCAAGATTTCTAGTTTCAATAAATGATCGATTTTCAACAAATAGAATATCTCCACTGGCTTCCAAAAATTTCAAATCAGCAATAACAGATTTTTTTGACCACAGTTGCTCTACATCTTTTATAGCACACCTGCCTTTACTCAAAAGTGTTTTTACTAATACCCACGCATTTTGTCCTCTTTTTCCCTTTAATTTAGAATAACGAATAAGAGCATCACTTTCATTAAAACCAGATGATAGTTGAACATATCGATTAACTTCACCTTTAAGAATTTTAGGAATTGCTGCTTGAACAATTTTATTTATTGGACACATATAGTATTCTGCCAAAAAAGCCCAAAACTCTAATTGTCTAGCGCTAACCAAGGGCGAAACCTCAATTACATCAATAATAGGTCTAGTTGTAAATTCTGGCTTATTATAGTGAGTATTTAATACGAGGCCGATTTGACGACGCCTGCCTAAAGGCACCTCTACTCTAATTCCAACGCTTATTTCCTTTTCTAAGTGAGTAGGAATTTCATAAGTAAAAATCTCAGAGGACTTACTCATTAAAATTATATCAGCATATTGTGTGTTCAACGTAAACAATTATAATTAATGCCCCGATAAAAAGGAAATCGAAAACTAAAAATGACATTTTTTCAGTCAGTTTGTCAGATTTGACAGTAATATTTACACTTTGTCAGCATCCAAAAAAACAAAAAAACCGACACAAAAACTCTTATATTGTTGTTTTTCAACGTTTTACGATTTATTTTCAAATATTAATTCTCAAATTTATTTGACTTGCATAGTATTTGACATAAAGTATTGTGAAATTCTTAATTAACTTAATTATATAAATAATAAAACAATGGAAGACGCAATTAAAAAATTCCTTTATGCTGGCGTAGAGTTAGCTTCTACTGCTTCTGAGCAATTTACAAAGTCTGTAACTGAAATGGTTGAAAACAATAAAATCACAACAGAAGAAGGAAAAGAAAAAATTGATGAGGCTTGGGAGAACACAAGAAGCAAAATCAAAGAGTTTGAAAACAAATTCAATGGATTAGCTGAGCGATTTGACGTTTCAAAAGATCACAATGAAGAATTGGATGCTTTAAGAAAAAAAGTTGCTGAATTAGAAGCTAAAGTAAGCAAAGGAACAAAGACTAAAGCAACAGCTTAAATTTAAAGTCTAAATTATAAAGAATAGCCAAGGTTTTACCTTGGCTATTTTAGTTTATAAACCCTAACTTTGCATCCTATCACAAGTACGGTGAAGTCACAATATGTTATTTAATCAAACCTTAAAAAACCTCAAAAGAATCCGAGAAATAATTCGGGTGTTGATTAAGTATGGATTCCAAGAGTTAGTATCCAACACTACTCTTCGTAATTTTGTTACTGAAGAGGGTCGTATACTTGGATTTCGCACTAGCACTAATGTTCAAAAACATACTACTTGGGAGCGCATTAGAATGGCTGCTGAAGAACTAGGGCCCACATTTATAAAATTGGCCCAAGTTCTAAGTAATAGACCGGATGTGCTGCCTGATCCTTTAATTAAAGAGATTGAAAAATTACAAGACCAAGTAAAACCCGTTCCATTTAAAGAAATCAAAACCATTATTGAAGGAGAATTAGGGTGTACTATTGAAGATCTTTTCTTAGAATTTGATGAAGTTCCTTTAGCGACTGCCTCTATAGGACAAGTTCACAAAGCCATTCTACTTAATGGAGATATAGTTGTAGCTAAGGTGCAAAGACCAAATATTAAAGAAAAGGTAGAACAGGACATAGCAATTATTCATGATGCTGTTAGAAGAACGAATCGCTACCTCAAAAAACAAGGTGTATTAAATGCTAAAGAAATAGTTAGCCTATTTGAGCGAACTATGGCTAAGGAACTAGACTTTCAAACTGAGTCTAGAAACATGGAGCGATTCCAACGCATGTTTAAAAATGATAAACGGCTACATATACCATATTGCTATAAGGAATACAATACTGAAAAAGTGATGATTTCAGAGTACATAGATGCTGTTAAAATCACTAATGCAACACAAATAACGGAATGGGGCATAGATATCCATAAAGTCTTAGAAAACGGAATGCACATTTATCTAAGCATGATCTTTGAAAAGGGTTATTTTCATGCTGATCCGCATCCAGGAAATGTTCTTGTTCGAAAGGATGGCAAAATCTGCCTTTTAGATTTTGGAATGATAGGAAAACTCATGCCAAAAGATAAGATTTCATTTGCAGGAGTATTTATTGCTTTAGCTTCAAGAGATGCTAGACGCATGGCAATAAATTTAAAAAAACTTGCTGTAGAGCATGAGATTTATGATATGCGGCAGTTTACCTACGACCTAGATGAAATCATTGAAGATTTTTCCGATCAAGATGTAGGAGAAGGAAGCGTTGCTGAATTAACTGCACGACTCCAGACCGTAATGTTCACATACAAGCTTAAAACACCAGGGAGCGTATTTCTAATTTTCAGATGTTTAGCCATATTAGAAGGTATTGGCAAGCAGTTGCATCCAGGATTCAATACTTATAAAGTTATTGAACCCTATGGCGTTAAAATAGTAAAGGAACAATACTCTCCTAAAAATATATATATTGAATTAGAGGATCGATTTTCTAACCTAACATCAATGATGAACTCCTTTCCTGGAGAATTAAAAAGCATCATGGAAAAGGCCCGTAAGGGTAAGCTTCATTTTGAAATAGAACATCAAGGTTATGGCTATTTGCTTAAAAAGTTAGATAGCGTCATAAATAGAATCGTACTTGCTTTAATTATTTCGGCCTTAATCGTTGGGGGATCAATCACTTCAACAATGCCTGTCACGGCTGAAATGCATACAATTAAAGGTTTACCCCAGATTAGTGTTACTCTTTACTCAATTGCTGGTTGGATATCTATTGTCTTAGCCTGGTCTGTAATACGACGAAGGAAATATAAATAAATGTAGAAATAAAAATTCTTTAATAGACGCCCGTATAGTTGTAAGGGCTAATGGCCTTTAATTCTACCTTAATTTCATCCTCAATATCTAGTGAGTCAATAAATGTATACAAATGATCCTTTGTAATATGTTCATTCGTTCTGGTCAATGCTTTCAAGACCTCATATGGATTTGGATAATTTTCTCTTCTAAGTACAGTTTGTATAGCTTCTGCAACAACAGCCCAGTTATTATCTAAATCAGCCATTATGGCTGTTTCATTTACTTTAAGCTTAGCCCATCCTTTCTTAATAGACTTTAAAGCAATTAAAATATGTCCAAATGGCATTCCAAGATTTCGTAACACTGTTGAATCCGTCAAATCTCTTTGTAATCTAGAAATTGGCAATTTTGTACTTAAATGAACCAATAGTGCATTTGCCAATCCTAAATTACCTTCGGCATTCTCAAAATCAATTGGATTAACCTTATGTGGCATGGTTGATGAACCAACTTCACCTTTAATTAAGGACTGTGAAAAATAGCCCATAGAAATATAGGACCAAACATCCTTACATAAGTCTAATAATATTACATTAAGTCTCTTAATTGTATCCATCAACTCTGCCATACCATCATAATGTTCTATCTGAGTAGTATATGCTTGTCTATTTAATCCAAGATTTTTTAAGAAATTATTTGAAAATTCAACCCAATCCTTATCAGGATAGCTGACAAAATGCGCATTGAAATTCCCAGTTGCACCCCCAAATTTTCCTTCAACTTCAATACTCTCTATATGCTCAATTTGTTTTTCTATTCTAGATGTAAAAACCAAAAACTCCTTACCAAGCTTAGTAGGTGAAGCCGCCTGGCCATGCGTCTTTGCTAACATTGGAATACCCATCCATTCTTTACTAGATTTTAATATTTCATTAAAAACCTCTTTGCACAAAGGTAAAATCACATGCTCAATAGCTTCCTTCAGAGAAAGTGGGACTGCAGTATTATTAATATCTTGAGATGTTAAAGCAAAATGAACAAACTCTTTTATATCCCCTAAACCTAAATGCTCTAATGCATCTTTTAAAAAATACTCTATAGCTTTTACATCATGATTTGTCACCGACTCTATTTTTTTAACTTCTGCTGCTTGAATAAGACTGAAATCAGCATAAAGTTTTCTAAGCTCTAAAACTTGCTCCGCAGAAAAAGACAAACTTGAGCATAGTTCAAAATTTGAAAGAGCAATTAAGTACTCGATCTCTACTCTGAGACGATACTTAATAAGTGCATATTCTGAAAAATAATCCGCTAATTCTAAGGTTTTATTTGCATATCTTCCATCAATCGGAGACACGGCATTAAGAGCATTCATTTCCATAGGGCAAAAATACATATACCTTTATTCAAAATTGACTCAAACCAGCTTTTTTTAACAACTAAATAAAGTTGATTTCGTATAGCTTAATTGTATTAAAATCTAGTATAAGTTTAAAATTCATAATTTAGCGTTGTAATTAAAGCTAATAGAAAGCATTGCGATGGGAAAAAATTTAATGATTGTAGAGTCACCGGCCAAGGCCAAAACTATTGAAAAGTATTTGGATAATAAGTTTGTGGTAAAATCAAGCTTTGGACATATTAGGGATTTGGCAAAAAATGGTATTACAATTGATAACGAGAATGGAACATATACGCCAAAGTATGTGGTACCAAAGGATAAAGCAAAATTAGTTAAAGAACTCAAGGACGTTGCTAAGACATCAGACAGTATATGGTTAGCGACGGATGAAGACCGAGAAGGGGAAGCTATTTCTTGGCACTTATGTGAGGTGTTGGGTTTAAATGTGCATGATGTTAAAAGAATTGTTTTTCACGAAATCACAAAAAGTGCTATTAAAAAGGCTGTTGAAGAACCTAGAAAACTCGATTTGAATCTTGTTAATGCACAACAAGCTAGACGAGTTTTAGATCGTTTAGTTGGCTTTGAATTATCCCCAGTTTTATGGAAAAAAGTAGCCTCTGCAACTACCCTTTCAGCAGGTCGTGTTCAATCTGTTGCTGTAAAGCTTATAGTCGAACGAGAAAAAGAAATTAAAAATTATGATGCAGCCTATACATACAAAACAACTGCATTGTTTACGGATGAAAAGGGTCAAACATTTAATGCAAGACTTAACCATGAATTCAAAACGATTGAGGAGGTTCAATCTTTTCTAGAAGCTACTAAAACAAACACTTATAAGGCAGAAAAAGTAGAGATTAAACCTGGTAAAAAATCCCCTTCTCCTCCATTTACGACCTCTACACTACAACAAGAAGCTAGTCGAAAATTAGGCTATTCTGTCTCAAAAACCATGATGGTTGCACAAAAGCTTTATGAGGCAGGACATATATCCTATATGAGAACTGACTCTGTAAATCTTTCCGATCAAGCGATAAGTACGGCAATTGCTCAAATTAAAGACAGATATGGTGAGAACTATGCTGAGGAAAGACGATTTAAAACAAAGTCTGCAGGGGCTCAAGAAGCACATGAAGCAATTCGTCCCACAAATTTTGCAACTACGGAAGTCGGTGATAAAGATGGAGAACGCCTCTATCAACTTATTTGGAAAAGAGCTATTGCATCTCAAATGGCACAAGCTCAAGTAGAAAAAACAAACATCCATGTTAACATTGACAATAACAATACTTACCATTATTTGGCGAATGGTGAAGTAATTACATTTGATGGTTTTTTGAAGGTCTATTCAGTTAGTGATGATGAGGATACTAATGAAACAAAAGAAGGTTTATTGCCCAAGCTAGAGAAAGGGCAATCATTGAGTGCCTCAGAACTAATATCAACACAAAAATTCAAACGCCCTCCAGCTCGATACAATGAAGCCTCTCTAGTTCGGAAAATGGAAGAGTTAGGCATAGGACGCCCTTCAACTTATGCACCAACCATTAGCACTATTCAAAAGAGGGAATATGTTAAACGAGATTCAAAAGAGGCCAATGAACGAATTATAAAAGTTCTTAGCATTCAAAACAACAGTGTTCAAATTAAAGATCAAAAAGAGCGCTATGGGGCTGAAAAAAACAAATTATTCCCAACAGAAATTGGCCAGCTAGTTACTAATTTTCTAAATGAACACTTTGAAAATATTATGAACTATGGTTTTACAGCTGGTATAGAAAAAGAATTTGATGAAATTGCTTCAGGAAATATGAAATGGCATCAAATGATTGATGATTTCTATGTGCCATTTCATAATACTGTTCAAGAAGCTCATGATGTAGAAAGAGTAAATTATACTCGAGAATTAGGCAAAGACCCAGAGAGCGGAAATCCAGTTTTTGCACGTATAGGAAGATATGGCCCAATGATACAAATTGGAGAAGCTAGTGAAGATGGCCCCAAACCAAAGTTTGCAAAGCTAATGCCTAATCAAAATATAGATACCATTGAGATTAAAGAAGCATTAAAGCTATTTGATCTTCCTAGAATAGTTGGACAGTTTAATAATGAGGACGTAAAACTTTCAATTGGACGTTATGGCCCATATGCTCTTTATAAAAATAAATTTTATTCATTAGGTAAGGGTGCAAATATTTTTGAAACAACTTTAGAAGAAGCCATCGAAATAATCAAAGCCAAAGATGAAGCAAATAAACCAATAATGGTTTTTGAAAAAGAAGAAATACAGGTTTTAAATGGACGATACGGACCTTACATTAAGTGCAAAGGGAAAAATACTCCAATTCCTAAAGGTACTGATGCAAAGACTCTAAATCTTACAAAATGTCTGGAAATCATTGATGCCTATCAGGCAAAGAAGAAGAAAAAATAAATGGAAAATCTCAAAGAATTCAATGCACTTATCTCCTTACTGGAAGATCCAGATCCAGAGGTTTATGCGCACGTCTTTGAGAAATTAAGATCTTATGGTAGTGAAATAATACCTAGTCTAGAAAATGCTTGGGAAGACTGTCTTGACCCAAATCTACAAAAGCGGATAGAAGAGTTAATACATCGTATCCAATTTGAACATATTGAATCAGATTTTATTGAGTGGCTCGAAGCAGATGAAGTAGATTTATTAAAGGGTGCTTTAATTATTAACCGCTTCCAATATCCAGACTTAGACGAACAAGAAGTCCTTTCAATTATAGAAAAGATTAAAACAGATATTTGGATAGAAATAAACCCTGACTTAACAGCCTTAGAAAAAGTAAAGGTCTTCAATCATATTTTTTATAATGTTCACAGATTTAGTGGAAACTCAGTAAATCATTTAGACCCTCAGAACTGTTTTCTAAATATTGTATTAGAAAGCAGAAAAGGGAATTCAATTTCATTAGGCATATTATATTTATGCATTGCTGAAATGCTCGATTTACCCATAAAAGGTGTAAACCTTCCTTTCCACTTTATTTTAGCATATATCCAAGATGATAAAGCATTAAGTCTATTTGAAGAACAAACAAAGGAGAATATATTATTTTATATTAACCCCTTTAACAGAGGTGCAATTTTTACTGAAAAGGAAATCCTTACCTACTTGAATAAAATCAATCCAAAAATCACCGAAGAAGAGATAAAACCCGAGTTCTTTTTCCCGTGTAATAAATTAAAAATAATTCAAGTATTAATTACACATCTCCGTAATGCTTTTGATCAAGTTGGACATGAAGGAAAAACCAAAGAATTAAACCTACTTTTAGAATACATAGAGCAATCAAAAGGAAATAGCTAAAAAAGGTTTAACACATTCTCTGGGGGCCTGCCAAGCACCGACCTATTTTTAACAACTACTAAAGGTCTCTCAAATAATTTTGGATGCTTTACAAAAGCTTTTATCCACCCCTTTTCATCTAATACCTTTCCCTTGTAGTCTGATTTATATATCGCCTCTCCTTTTCTAACAAAGGCCTCTATTGAAATATTGGCCTTTTTAATATCTGTTTCTAATTCCGAAATATTAAATCCTTCTTTCAAATAGTCTATAATTTCAATTTCACCCCTTCCTTCTATTAAGGCCAAAGCCTCTCTACTTTTACGACATCTTGGGTTATGATATATTCTTATTTTAGTCATTTGTACTTATTAAGTATTCCTTTATGAATTCATCTAAATTTCCATCCATTACGCTTTGCACATTACCACTTTCATAGCCAGTTCTCAAATCTTTAACCAATTTATAAGGATGCATAACATAGTTTCTAATCTGTGAACCCCACTCTATTTTCATCTTCCCACTCTCTACTTTAGCTTTTTCTTCCTCTCGCTTCCGTATTTCCAGTTCATATAAACGCGACTGAAGTAATTGCATCGCCTTTTCCTTATTTAATAATTGGGAACGCTCCTGTTGACATTCAACAATAATTCCTGACGGCTTGTGTCGGAGCCTTACAGCTGTTTCAACCTTATTTACATTTTGACCTCCGGCACCTCCAGATCTAAATGTATCCCACTCAATATCAGATGGATTAACTTCAATAAGAATATCATCTTCTACTAGTGGATATACAAACACAGAAGCAAATGAGGTATGTCTTCTTGCACTTGAATCAAAGGGAGAAATTCGCACCAACCTATGAACACCATTTTCCCCCTTGAGATATCCATAAGCATAATCTCCTTCCAGTTCGATAGTGACGGACTTTATTCCGGCAACATCTCCTTTTTGAAGATCTATTTCTTTAATCTTAAAGGCCTGCTTTTCACCCCACATTGTATACATCCTAAGCAACATTTGAACCCAATCCTGACTCTCCGTTCCACCAGCTCCCGAATTAATGGTGAGCACCGCATTATAACGATCTTCAGGATTTCCAAAAGCCCTTTTAAACTCTAACTTTTCTACTAAACCAATGGTCTTCTTATACTGACTATCTACTTCTTGTGTAGCAGCCTCACCTTCCTGGTAAAAAGCATAAATTACTTCTAAATCTTCCAAAGCTGATGCCGCACTATCGTATTCTGTTACCCAGCCCTTTTTACGCTTAATTTCTTTAAGTAACTGTTCCGCAATCTCTGGATTTGACCAAAAGTCTGGATCACCAGTCTTACGTTCGTCTTCCTCTATTTGGATCTTCTTATTAGCAATGTCAAAGATAGTGGTTTAGTGCCACCACTCTCTTCTCCAAGTCTTGAAAGTCATCGCTATTCATACAATATCTATTCTTTATCCTCTTCGGTATCTTCTTCAGATGATTCCTCTCCATCACCTTCTTCACCAGAACAGGTATTACAATACAAATTTTTAATTAAAGGATCATCTAACAACTGAAATGAAAGATAAGGAGCACCAAATAAACGACAGTATCGGCTTTGATTAATCTTACTTGCATTATGCAATGCATCTCTAAATGATTTTGAATAGCTATTATCACCTTTTTGAGATGAAATAATAATATAAGTAAATAAAAGCTCTTCATTAATTTCTTCAGATTCCAAATCAACCTTCAATACAAAAGGTTCTAAAGCCTTTAACGCTTGCGTAAAGTACCTATGCTTACCATATAAAGTAGCAACCTTTAAAGCCATTTTCCAATCAACCTCTTCTGCTTTAAAACACTTTCTAATTTTATTAATGGCTTTGGCCAAGGCTATCTTATTTAATTTTGCCTGTGACTCATACCAATCCAAAATTCCAAACTGATACTTTATATTTAGCTTATTTAGCTCCTTAGCAGGTATTATAGTACTGTAGAGAGCATCTATCATTACTTGGATACTATCCATATCATTCTGTGTTGCCCAATCTTGTTTTTTAATCCCACATAATAGTTTGTTATATCGTGCATATGCATTTTCTGGAGCCAATGCATAAAGACTATCAAACTCAGCTGCCAATTCTGGTGTAAACAAGCCCTCTCCTTCAAACTTATTTCTAGCCCAAATCTGATTTATAATTAAAGATGCATATTCAGGCCTGTACGGAAACTCTTGCTCCAAAATAGCTTGATATCTGTACTTATTTTGCAATACATTTTCAATGATAAAGCGTTGTGTTTTCAAAGCTAAAGTATAATCATCTTCTTGGATGGCATCATTAACCTTTTTCGTCAAATAGCCTTCCTCTGACATACCTTGAATATCATCTACTGTAACATACATAACAATACGAGCAAAACGCTCTTCTTGCAATAATGGCTCAATCGAACGACGCGTCTTACGATTTGTAGCTAATACACGCTTAGCCTCCATTTTTGTCAAATTACCTAAATCAGAAAACTCAGTACCAACAACCTGTTCACGGAAAAGATCCCACGAATCATCAAAAACAATACTTTCATTTATACCCTTATTTTGGAAATCTTCCATTGATTTAACAATACTTTTAGCTCTCCTAGTTCTAAGCTTTGCATTATATAGTGAATCCCCTTCTAAAGAAGAATGCGCATAAATCGTTACCTTATGTATTATAAAGTGAGGTTCTTCCAAAGCTTCTAAAAATGGCTGAATATCCTCAGGTCTGTAATCATACTTGGCATATTCAAATGGAATCTTAAAAGTCAATGTTTTATCCTCATAACCAACTTTGTAACGCTCCTGACCTGCAGGAACAAGTGTATCGGGCAATATCTCTATAGTATCTGGTAATATCTCTAACGACTTCTTTGCCTTATTATCTTTTATCTCTAAAAAAGATCTTTTTGTGACATTACAAATTGACTTATTTTTTACAGTTAATAAATTCATTTCATAATCACCAGTTACTTTCTTAGGAAACTTACCAATCATTACATCCAATTCATCTTCAGTACCTGTGTTTTTTTTCAAAAGTTTCTTCTGATACAAAGGCTTAACCATAATACCCTTTGACTGCAAATTATTATCATAAATATTTGGCTTATCACATTGATATTGCTGTTTCTGAATCACATCCACCCCAAAACCATCTTTTGCTTCAGTTATAATATCCAACACGTGATTTATATCATGATATTTTATATATACTTTACCGTTCTTAACATATAAACCTTCTTGTAAACGGTTAAAATATTTATAAGTCTTACAATCCTCGCATAATACCTCATCATAACCCTTTAAACCAAATTTCTTTTTAGAGTAAGTAGGCTTTATACTTTTTTTATAAGCAACTCCTTCATTTAACGACTTATTCTCAGCCATCACTAAGGATATATATATTTTCTTCTGATCCGCATCTATAACAATACCTAAACCACCATATACAAAACCCTTATACTTCATTGCATTTTGAACATCCTTCTTCTTCTTCCATTTTTTAAATAGCTCATTTACTACTTTAGCATAAGTCAGGCTATTCTTCCCTTTCGCATATTTGACAGCCTTAACATTTTCCACAACCTTTATGTGATTTGTACCACCAAAAGATGCAACCCTTAAAACGGTAGTTTGCATTTTTGGATCATCTAATTGCTCAATATCTTCTTTCTTATTGGCTACCATCCATTCTGCCTGGGCAGTTGCTGCATTATTAAATACGGCATGATAAATCAGAGAATCAGATTTATATGCATATCTATTTTCATTGACTTTCTTTTTTATTAGCTTAAATAAAAAGTCTGCCTTAAATTCATCTGGATTAATCGTAGTTTCCGGAGTCTGACCATACAATGACACAAAACTCAGAGAAAAAACAATACAATAAAGTGCTAAACGTTTAATCATAATTACATCTTTTGTAACGCGTTCTTCTACGCGCTTTTATTCTCAGGGTTACAACTGAGCATATTTCATGCCCAAATTTAATGTGTAAATTTTGATAATCATAGCATTATAGTTTAAAATATTGCATGGTTATAATTGAGAGGTATAATTTTGGAATACTACTTAAATCAATTAATATTGCCTCATTAATTTTTTCAGGAATGTATGATCAAATTCTAATAATCGACTTTGGCTCGCAGTATACACAACTAATTGCTAGGCGAATTCGAGAGTTCAACGTGTACTGTGAGATACACCCTTACAATAAAGTACCAGAAATCACCCAGAACATTAAGGGCATTATATTATCGGGAAGCCCATTCTCAGTTTTAGACTCAAGCAGTCCAATATTAGAGGCTAAATCATTTAGTCAATATTGTCCCGTACTCGGGATCTGCTATGGGGCACAAATGATTGCGCATCAATATGGAGGGAATGTTGAGAAAAGTGATAAACGGGAATATGGTAGAGCCTTAATATCAATAATTGGGTCAGACCCTATTTTTCATGATATTAGTGTTGAAAGCGAAGTATGGATGAGTCATGGGGATAGCATAAAACAACTACCAGAAAAATCTGAATTGTTAGCTAAAACCAATAGTATCCCCGTTGCTGCATATAAGATGGCAGATAATTTGCACCCAATGTATGGTATGCAGTTTCATCCGGAGGTAACCCATTCTAAAGATGGGGCTAAAATGCTAGAGAACTATTTATTTGCTATTTGCCATGCAAAGGCTGAATGGACACCAAATGCATTTATTGAAAGCAGTGTTAAAGAAATCCAACAAACACTTGAAAACAAAAAGGTTATACTAGGCCTTTCAGGGGGAGTTGATTCTTCGGTAGCGGCTTTCTTAATACATAGAGCTATTGGAGATAAACTAACTTCTATATTCATTGACAATGGCTTGTTAAGAAAAAATGAATTTGACTCTGTCTTAAAGACATATCAAGGACTTGGCCTCAATGTTCATGGGGTTAGAGCAGAGGATGAATTTTTAAATGCCTTGGATGGAATTAGTGAGCCTGAAGAAAAAAGAAAAATTATTGGACGAACCTTTATAGAAGTATTTGAAAAGAAGGCTAAAGAAATTGAAGGTGCTGATTTTTTAGCACAAGGGACAATATATCCTGATGTGATTGAATCTGCTGGAACTGGCGGACCAGCAGCAACAATAAAATCACATCACAATGTTGGTGGATTGCCAGAAAAAATGAACCTTAAAATTATTGAGCCATTGCGCTTATTATTTAAAGATGAAGTAAGAAAAGTAGGTAAAGCATTAAATATTCCTAAAGAAATTTTAGGTAGACATCCTTTTCCAGGTCCTGGCTTAGCAATACGAACTATTGGAGAAATTAGCCGTGAAAAACTTGATATTTTAAAGGAAGCAGATCATATTTATATAGAAGGACTGAAAAGACATAAGCTTTATGATGAAGTATGGCAGGCCGGAGCTATTATCTTACCTATAAAAACTGTAGGTGTAATGGGCGATGAACGCACCTATGAATATGTAGTAGCATTGAGAGCAGTTAACTCTGTGGATGGCATGACTGCTGATTGGAGTTTGCTACCTCATACTTTCTTACAAGAGATATCTAATAAAATTATCAATGAAGTTAAAGGGGTAAACCGAGTTGTTTACGACATTTCATCTAAACCCCCTGCAACTATAGAATGGGAATAATAAACATGCTTAAAAGCATACTTAAAATAGGTCTACTATTTGGACTAATTTGCACACTAGATTTGTTAAATGCACAAATTGTAGTGGCAGGTTTTGTCACAAATAAGGAAACTAAAATAGGTATAAGTGCAAAAATAAAAATCAAACGAAGTAGCACCGGAAAAATAGTTGCGATTACAAGAAGTTCAAAAAACTCAGGTAGTTATTTCACGCGTGTAAAGCCAGGAGACTATGAAATGGAAATCACATCCAATGGGTATTTAATGCATCGAGAAAAATTAGATTTAAGTCAAGTTTTTCAAAAACGAAGTATTTATAAAAACATTGAATTAAGTATTGAACCCAAGGAAAACATTAATACCAAAGCAGAAGATGATAAAAATGAATCGTTCATAATTGAAGATAGTCTCAAAAGTCAAAAAAGGCGCATTGGTTTTATGTTTTCTGTCAAACACAAAGTATTCTTGGAAGACCCTACTTTAGAGTATGGGAATGAATTCAAACAATTCATGTCCTATGTTACTGGTGTCGAACTCGCATTAGATAGCTTAAAAAAGAAAGGCTTTCAAATAGAAATGATCATTTTAGACAATGAACGAGATAGTGCAAAAACTGCCGAAATTATTAAAAGCGGAGCACTAGACTCCCTAGATATGTTAATAGGTCCAATTCACAACAAATTGTTTAAGCAAACACTAAGATACTGCCATACCAAACAAATTCTAAACATCTCTCCCCTTTCTGTCAGTCATCTTCCATTACTTAGTCCATATTACTTAATGTTATCCCCATCCGTTGAGACACATGCTCTAGAACTCTCGAAATGGATTCGAAAAGAACACATAAAAGAGCATAAGGTATTGATTCATGAGCTGGAGCCAAACAAATATGAAAAAGATTTTATCCGTTTCTTTTCAAAGTTACCTAATACAGATACACTCACATTAGAAAAACCTAGTCCGGAAGAATTAAAAATAAAGCTTAAGCCTGACACCCTAAATGTGATAATGTTGGCGTCAAGTGATTTTTCTTATAGTTATTATATATTAAGTCAATTAAGCTTGCTTGAAGAATCTTATAGATTTATAATAGTAGGAATGCCACATTGGGTAAAGTTTAAAGGTATAGATGTTGATTATTTATGTCGAAACAATGTAGTTATAAGCAGTAATATTTGGCTAGAGAATACAAAAAAAGGAATAAACACTTTTAACAATCAGTTTATGGAATTGATTGGAAGTTTGCCAGATAAATATGCATACCAAGGTTATGACCATATCCTTGCATTATACCCACTACTTTATATGAACCTAAAAGAATATTTGGAAATTGAACATGAAGGCTTCACAAATACTTTTAAACTTAAAGGCATGAATCGACGAAGCAAGGTTCGACGTTATGAAAATAGACACATTAAAATCATTCAATTTAATAAAGAGGGTTTAAACGTTTTAAATTAATTCCATGTGTAGATTCATCTTAATTATTTGGTTGATAGCAAGCTCATTAATTCAAGCACAAAATACGCTTAATACAACATTAATAGGACAATTATCCTATTCTGGCAAAACCCTAAGTGATGTATGGGCTCATGTAGATAGTAATGGTAATGAATATGCCTTAGTTGGTGTTTTGGATGGTACTTCAATTGTTGATATAAGCACCCCCTCAAATCCAGTAGAACTATTTTTTATGCCAGGGCCTCAAACTATTTGGAGAGATCTTAAAACACATCAGAACCATGCATATGTAACTAATGAAGGTGGCGATGGGCTGCTTGTTATAGACTTAAATAATTTGCCAAATTCTGAACAACATTATGACTGGGATGGAGATAGCCTAGGTTTATCAAGCGCACACAACCTATATATAGATAATGGCTATGCTTATATTTTTGGAGCTAATGTTGGAAATGGAGGATGCTTAATTCTTGACTTAAGTGATCCATGGAACCCAGTTCATGTTGGAACATTTGATGATTATTACATTCATGATGGCTATGTTCGGAACGACACACTTTGGGCTGCTAATATATTAGAAGGGCACTTTTCCGTTATTGATGTCTCTGACAAAACCAACCCAATAGAACTTGTTAATCAAATAACCCCCGTTGCTTTTGCACATAATTGCTGGCTATCTGATGATAGCAAATATTTATTTGTGACTGAAGAAAAAAGCAATGCTCCAATAACTTCATATGATATATCCGATATCTATAACATAGAGGAGTTAGACCGGTATTATTCAAGCCAAAGCGCAGGTGTAATACCTCACAACACACATGTACTTGGCGATTATATTATTAATTCTCATTATAGAGATGGATTAACGATTGTAGATATTTCAAGACCTGATAATATGATAGAAGTTGGTTATTATGATAGCTCTCCACAATACGATGGTGATGGATTCAATGGCAGCTGGGGGGCATATCCATTTTTGCCCTCTCAAAAATTACTTTGTACGGATATTGAAAATGGATTAGTTATAGTGGAGTGTTCTTTTGTTAAAGCTTGTTATTTGGAGGGAAATATAACTGATCAAGCGAATAATGCTCCATTAGCTGGAGTAACTGTTGAAATACTTAACACTAATACCACCAAAAACAGTTTAATTAGCGGCAATTATAAAGCTGGCTATGCAACTGCAGGAACATACTCTATTCAATTTAGTAAAGCTGGCTATGATACGCATGTAGAAAACAATGTAATATTACAAAATGACTCCTTAACAATATTAAACGTAAGTCTAAATCCATTAAGCACTTACATAAATGCAGGAAACATTAAAGATTCCTCGAGTCAAACTGGAATAAACATGGCCCAAGTAGCTATTAAAAATGACACTTTTTCTTACCAAGTAAATAGCTTAACTGATGGCTCCTATGAAATAAATGGAGTATTCAAAGGTCAATATAACTTATATGCAGGAAAATGGGGTTATCAAACAATAGGTGATAGCATTTTTGTTGATAGCAATTATTTCTCTCAAGACTATTATTTAAGCCCTGCTTATTACGACGATTTTGTTTTAGATTTTGGATGGACAACTTCAGGTGGAGCAAGCTCAGGTCATTGGGAATTAGGAAAAGCTAATGGTACTTGGTATCAGGGATCTGTGATGCAACCCTATATAGATGTGGATTTTGACTTAGGGGAAATGGCTTATTATACCGGAAATCAAGGTCAAGACTATTATGATGATGATATTGATAATGGCTATACGCACCTTAGCTCTCCCATTTTTGATCTAAGTCAAATATCAAGTGCAAGTCTTAACTTTCATTATTGGTTTAGAAATACGGGAGGCCAAGGTTCGCCACCCAATGATTTCTTTACAGTTGGTATTTATAATGGGATTGATTCTTTTGAGATTTTTAATACCTCTCTAGAAACATTGGATTGGACATCAATGAGTCTTTCTTTAGACAATACCGTATCCTTTAATAATCAAATGCAAATTTATTTCTCAGCAGCTGATATAAATCCAGGCCATCTAGTTGAAGCAGCTATAGATCATATTTATCTAACAACAACCTCTGCTCCAAATTATATAGATTCAGATAGAAGGCCATTCAGTAAGGTCTTCCCTTCTTTATTTGAAGACTTCATTTATATAAAATTGAATGACTTTGCTGAAGGAGAATATCAAATATTAAATAATCAGGGGCAAAACATTCAATCTGGCCACTTCTATTCAGGTGAAAAAATCACTATTAGCAATAAAACAGGGCAAGGCTTATATCATCTAATAATAAGCACTGAAAACGGCCAAAAAAGCCTGCATAAATTGCTCAAAAAGGCTAGGTAATTTTAATCAAATATTACTTATATTTGCGCCTTATATTTTTACGCAAAAACAAAAAAAGCATGCAAGGAAGAGGGCTTATTAAATTTTTATCAATTGTTCTAGGGTTGGTATGTATGTATTATGTCGTGAATACTTATTTGTGTTCACAGGTTGAAAAGGAGGCAGTAAGCTTTGCAGAAAACAAATATTCAGAAGCTTTAAAGGATGGTAAGAACTTAGACTCAGTCAGACTTCTAATTAAAGGTGCAAAGCACTTTTACTTAGATTCTATGGCAAATGAAAAAATCTATTTGGGACCTATTTCCTTTTTCGGCAACACCTATAAACAATGTAGAGAAACCAAGCTAAATCTTGGCTTAGACCTTCAAGGAGGCATGAGCTTAACACTCCAAGTTTCATTGGTAGATGTAATCAAGACTCTTTCTAATGACGCAAGAAGTACAGCTCTAAATAAAGCTATAGTTGAAACTAATTTAAGACAGAGAAGCTCTGGAGAAGATTACCTGAGCCTATTTGGATTAGTTTGGGAAGAAGTTAATAGTGAAATTCCTATGGCTCGTTTATTTACAACTAGAGACAATCATGATGAAATCAATCCAAATTCTGATAATGCTGCGGTATTGGGTTATTTAAGAAAAGAAAGCTCAGATGCTATTGCCAACACAGAGAATGTAATCAAAACGCGTATTGATAAATTTGGTGTCATACAACCTAATATTTATAGAGCACCAGGATCAGACCGTATTTACATTGAACTTGCTGGAATTGATAATCCAGAAAAAATCAAAAGAATATTACAGTCTTCAGCAAAATTAGAGTTCTGGAACTGTTATGACAATAAAGAGGTGATTAATAATTTGGCAAGCTTAGATCAAAGCATTTTAAAGAAAAATCAAATTAGCTTAGGCTTAGATACTGCATCAAACAATGAAGCAAAGGAAGAAGAAATCTCTGATGAGATTATCACTAACAATATAGACACAGCTGATATAAATAATGACGATGCCTTACTTGCTGACTTTGAAGAAATTGAAGACTCATTAGAAACAAAAGAGGGACCTAGTGCACCAAGCCTTTTCACTTACCTATACCCAAGCATTGGACAAAACAATCAAATTTTCCCAGGCTCTGTGGTTGGAAGAGCTAAGCTAAAAGACACCAGTATTGTAAATTCATATATTTCATCCAAAGAAGCTCAAGCCCTACTACCACGCAACATTAAACTTTTATGGGGCGCTAAGCCTAGTGAAGATGGAATTTTATCACTACATGCTATTAAGTTAAAAAGCAATAGAAAACCAGCACTTGATGGGGATGTTATTACTGATGTAGAAATAATTTATGAAAATGGCAATGCCGGAATTCAGATGGTTATGAATGCCGAAGGAGCTAAGAAATGGCGAAGAGTAACGGCTATTGCAAGCAAAGACCCCAACAATAAGGAGTGTATCGCCATAGTTTTGGATGGTCGAGTATATTCAGCACCTACAGTGCAAGAAGAAATACCTAATGGCATTTCTTCAATTACTGGAAGGTTCACCACAAGTGAGGCAAATGATTTAATTCTTATTTTAAAAAACGGAAGACTTCCAGCTAAAACAATGATTATTGAAGAAAACATAGTTGGCCCTTCCCTAGGTAAAGCTAGTATTAATGCTGGATTAATGTCATTGCTTATTGGTCTAGCTTTGGTTCTAGTATTTATGTTCTTTTATTATAATAAAGGTGGTGCTATTTCAGATATTGCTCTTTTAATTAATATCTTTTTCATTTTAGGTGTTCTTGCTGCTTTTAATGCAACACTAACCTTGCCAGGTATTGCTGGTTTAGTATTAACGATTGGAATGAGTGTAGATGCAAATGTCATTATTTTTGAAAGAATTCGTGAAGAATTAAGAAACGGTGAGAGCATTAAAGCTTCAATTCGCCAAGGGTTTAATCAATCCTATTCAGCAATTATTGATGCAAACCTAACAACACTATTTACTGGAATAATACTGTTTATATTTGGTAGTGGACCAATTAAAGGCTTTGCAACTGTACTTTTAGTTGGTATACTAATGGCCTATTTAACGGCTGTATTAATAACACGAGTAATTCTAGAGCATTTATTGGATGCTGAGAAAGCCATTGAGTTTCAATCTAAATCTACGGCTAAATGGTTTGTTGATTTCAATATAGACTTTGTAACAAAACGTAAAATGAGCTATGTTATTTCAGCCTTAATAATTGGCGCAGGAATTTTTTCCATGACTTCAAAGGGTTTTGAATTAGGCGTTGACTTTAACGGAGGGCGCTCATACATTGTAAAGTTTGATCAGGATGTTGCTACGGATGCTATTAGCGAGAACTTAAAGATACAATTTGATGGCAAAGCTCCTGTTGTAAAAACCTTTGGAGAAAATAATCAAATCAAAGTAACAACATCATACTTAGTTGAAGATAATTCGGCAGCGGCTGATGAGACTATTAAATCAAAACTTTATGAAGGTCTACAGTCAAATTTTGCTAGTGAAATTTCATCTGCAGAATTTTTCAATGATGACCAAAACAAAGAAAGAGGATTACTACAATCAACAATGGTTGGACCAACCATTGCCGATGACTTTCAAAGAAGTGCAACTTATGCAACTATTTTTGGCCTAGCGATTATCTTTTTATATATCTTATTTAGATTTAGCTGGCAATATGGTGCTGGTGCAGTAATTGCGGTTATCCATGATGTATTTATAGTATTATCCCTATTCTCAATATTCAAGAATTTATTACCCTTTTCATTAGAAATTGATCAAGCTTTTATAGCCGCATTATTAACTATAATTGGTTATTCAATAAACGATACGGTAGTTATTTTTGACCGTATTAGAGAATATTTACAAGATCACAAAACCTCAGAATTTAAATCTGTAATTAATGCTGCGGTTAACAGAACGCTTAGTCGAACACTAATGACATCTATTACCACTCTTTTTGTAGTATTAGTCCTTTTTATTTTAGGTGGAGAGGTTATTAGAGGGTTTGCATTTGCATTACTGATTGGAGTAATATCAGGTACTTATTCTTCCATATTTATTGCTACTCCAACGGTTGTAGATTTACCAGGAAATAAGAGATAAAAAAAGGCCTTAACGGCCTTTCTATTTATCATTCTTAAATAAGGGAAGTTATTAGGACTTATTCATTTTGGCATGATCAGCTAAAAACTTTTCTAATCCTATATCCGTCAATGGATGATTAAATAAGCCATGAATAGTCTTGGCTGGACATGTCACAACATCAGCTCCAACTTCAGCACAACGCACAATATGTAAGGAATTACGAATAGATGCTGCCAACACTTGAGTTTGAAAGCCATAGATTTGGAAAATAGAAGTCAATTGATGAATTAAACCGATACCATCAACATTTGTATCATCTAGACGCCCTATAAAGGGAGAAATATAAGTCGCCCCTGCTTTTGCAGCTAAAATTGCTTGGCCTGCTGAAAAAACCAAGGTACAATTAGTCTTAATACCTAGAGATGTGAGATGTTTAATTGCTTTAATTCCTTCAGAAATCATAGGGATTTTTACCACAATCTTTGGATCTAATGAAGCTAACTTTAAACCTTCCTCAATCATCCCATCGAACTCTGTAGAAATAACCTCTGCACTTACATCTCCACTAACTATATCACAAATATCCTTATAATGCTTTAAAACATTCTCATCTCCGGCGATACCTTCTTTCGCCATTAAACTAGGATTGGTTGTTACTCCATCCAATATACCTAACGCTTGAACATCTTTTATCTCCTCAAGGTTTGCTGTGTCTACAAAGAATTTCATTGAAATATTATTTGATTATTAGATGCCGCAAATCTATAAAATATACTTTACTTTTCACGATATTTTGGAAGCTCCACGAAAAAGCTAGCACCTTCTTCATACAATTCATCTAAATAGATATCTCCATCACAACTTAAAACTATACTTCTACACATAGCTAACCCTAATCCTGTCCCAGAACTTTTAGTTGTAAAATTAGGCTCAAATATTTTCTCCTTCATTCCTTCTTCGACTCCTACTCCATTATCTTTTACATTAATCAAATAAGTGCTTTCGGTTTCTGTTAATGTCACTTCAATAATAGGATTTTCCTTCTCCTCTACCGCTTGCAATGCATTTTTTAAAAGGTTCGTTAGAACCCTTATTAGATAACTCTTATCCATATAAACAGCAGGAAAGTCTCCTGTTGTTTGAATATCTAGTTCTATTTTAACATCTTTTTCAAATAAAGTAATTAGGGTCTCACATTCCTTGGCTAAATTTAAAAGTTCATTATTAGCCTGAGGCATACGCGCAAAGGAAGAAAATTCAGAAGCAATATGGGACAGATGATCTATTTGCTCTATCATTGTCCTTGACACTTTTTTTAGCAATGCATCAATATCAGCATCTTCATCCTTAACAGCTCTACTTAAATGCTGTATACTCAACTTCATTGGAGTTAAAGGGTTCTTTATCTCGTGAGCAATTTGACGCGCCATTTCTCGCCAAGCTGATTCACGTTCTGACTTTGCTAATTGCTGAACACTTTTCTCAAGCTTTTTAGACATTTTATTATACTCTTTTACTAGAGCTCCTATCTCATCATTTGATGACCATTCTATGCGAGGATTTTTCTTTCCAATCTTAAACTCCTTTAAATTATTATTAATCATAGTCAAGGATTGGGAAATTCGATAAGTAAAAAAAGAGGTCAATAAAGAAATGCCAAAGAACAACACCACATAAAGATTATTTAAATTCAATAACAATGAACTAACTTCTGATTCTTTTTCTTTCATACTTGCATAATAAGGCACATTCACCATTCCTATTCTCTGATTTATCGAATTAAACAATGGAAAATAAGCAGAGTAAAACTGATATGCGCCTATAGCCTCTTTAACTATATATCGCTGATCTGAACTTTGCTCAAAGTGTGTATTTATATTTGCCGGCATTCTTTTACCAACTAAACCTTTCGTATACACCTCATTTTGAGATGTATAAATTAACTTACCATTCTTGTTAAAAAGATTAATATTTATTGCGTTAGCCTTAGATAATTGATTCATAGTTTTCGCTATTTCACTAACATTCAAATCAACTGAAATCTCCTCTTGAATAAAAGATAAATAGCGCATTAATGAACCCACTTTTCGGTCCATCCTTTTTTGATGGTATTTCTCAAACTCTTTTTGAACATTAAGCATAGTATTCCATCCAACTAAAATAAAGGACATCATTAAAACAGTTATAGATAGAAAATGAATCTTATTGCGCAACAATAAGTTCATCCTTGGAAAGTCAAACTTTAGAAATTGTCCTTTAAAAAGAATATAAAAAATAATATACAGTAGGATAAATAGCAGAACGGATTCAAAAAACAGAAAACTAAATAGATATGAAAAAACAGACACGAGATCCTTAAACCCATATTTGTCTGAATAAAAAACAACAGCATGAGATTCACTTATTTGATAACATAGAAATGCTTTATTATTCCAGTTAAAATAACGCTCATAACCTACCTTTAAATCATTCACATTAAGAACCTTAGGCATATTAATATCACCATAGGTTTTTTTCAGCCTTCCTTCATAATATAAGGCATAACTATATTGACTTAATTTGTGATTTATTTCTAATCTAGATTTATTTTCAACCCACTGAAGCAAGCTTTTTGCCCGATTCACCTCTTTAGACCTTAGCTTTAAATAAAGGTTGGCATCATAATTAGAAGGTTTAATCTCAACAATATAAGTAGATAAAAGGTTTGAATCTCGTCCCCAGAACAACCTATGTTCCTCAAATGAAATTGTATCCATCTGTGACATAAAATCAAGATCTGAGTCAATATTAATCCCCTCAAACACAAGAGAAGACATTGCATCTTTGTTATACTCTTTATTTAGATAAATTAATAAATCATCAAACTTCAAGCTAGTACTCATGTAATCGTCAAACAAAGGATCATTTTCTTGTATCCTGCTTAATGCCTCCTGTATCTGATATTCTAACAAGGGATTTCTTCCTTCAGCAATTTTCTGAATAGTCAATGATTTTTGATCTTCATTTTTGAGGGACTTGGCATGTAAAATCACTAATGAAAAAAAGACAGAAAAAAAGCTAATAAAATAAAAGGCTTTATTAATAAAACTAAATCGCTTTATATAGAATGTGTTATAAATTAAGAACAGTGCTCCTAAGCCAGGAAAAAGCTTTACATAAGTCATAAAACTAGGTTCAAAGCTATATTCCACATTCTTAACATAGTGTGCTCCAATTACCCACAAAAAGCCAAAAACACTAATGATAAGAAGCAGATATTTTTGCTCCTTTACAGCTTTTTCCATTATGCACTCCATCTGCTTATAAAAGAGATAGTATAGAATTATAGTAACTGAAAGTGTGAAAATTAAAAAGACATTAATTACGTCAAATTCAAAAAAGTTATTTATGCTAAAATCAATGTTTGAATCTAATATTAGACTACTAACAAAAAAAGACAACCACTCAAACGATACAAAAAAGAATATTAGAAATAACAAGAACTTAGCACTAGTAAACTTTTCAAATAAATAGGAACCAAATAGCCTAAATACTATCCAAAAAATAAAAATCAATAAAGTAATATTAATAAATGCATCGCCTAAAGAAGGCCACAAAAATGAAGAAGCAAAATAGCCTGGACCAAATAGTTCTAACTCATAAAATACTATTGGGAATTTAAAATAAACACACACAAACCTTAGCGGAATTAAGAGAATAATAAGTGAAAATATTATCCAATAATTATATTTTTTTTGATCCAAGTATTTGAGGGTTGAGTAAAACAACCAGAGGATGCTTATTAAAAATAATACAGCAAATAGTAAGCTTAGATGTTCCCACCACGCATCCGCATCTTTAAATACGATATTATCAACACCAAATAAAAAACTGCCTTTACCATTATATATCTTATGCTTTACGTCCTTATCCAAACAAATATTTACTTCTGCATTAGCTCTTTTATTTAAAACAAGCTTTGAATAAAAGTATTGATTCTTAATGCTATACCTTCTCTGTATTGGGATAAGCACAATAGCAATGTGATCTTCAACATCTTTTCTATATGCACTATAATATCCATTTCTACCTAGCCATAATTGAAAGTTATTTTTCTCTAAATCAAATAATGATTTATCTAGAAAAGCCTTATGATTATTGTAGTGAATTAAACTATCTCCTTTAAAAACGAAAAAAGGATTTTTAAGCATCCCAGATTCTGCTGAAGTTACTTTTGTCAGATCCTTTATAGGCTCTAAAAAGCTTAGAATCTCTTTTTCTTGAATCAACAAATTTTGTTGACATTCTTTAACAAGCTCTATTTTTTTCTGATCAATATCAAAGTAGTGAACAGAAATTAATCTGGTTGCTATATAGAAAAGAAGAAAACTAAATGGAATGAATCCTTTTTTTGCATTATATTTGATTAAGAAGTCAATCATTTTGTCTCAAGTAAATATAAGTCAAATTGAACAATGAGTGGTAAGTTACTAAGAGCATTAATGGAATTGTTTGCTATTGTAGCAACAATAAA
>CAJXBJ010000006.1 GCA_913050195.1 uncultured Saprospirales bacterium | reverse complement strand
TGTAATACGCGAATTCAGTCACATTCATTTATATGTGAACTTGTAACAATAGGAGATAATTGCTTTGTTGGCCATGGAGTGATGTTTATAAATGATCTTTTTTCAGATGGAGGGCCAGCTTTTGGAGATCAAAGTAAATGGAGGAAAACAAATATAGGCAACAAAGTTTCTATAGGCTCAAACGCAACAATCTTGCCAGTCAATATATGTGATAATGTTGTTATTGGTGCAGGTGCAGTAGTTACTAAGGACATTACAGAGCAAGGTATTTACGCAGGTAATCCAGCCCGTTTAATTCGACGGGGCAAGAATAAATAGTAATTTTGAGCTTAAAAGAAAAAAAGTGGGCCCACCAGGACTCGAACCTGGGACCAACGGATTATGAGTCCGCTGCTCTAACCAACTGAGCTATAGGCCCTACAGAAGGAGTGCAAATATAGTTATTCATAATAAGTAAAACAATATAGATTTGGGCGTTAACTTAAGAAATGTAAAAAATATCCTTTTTGATCTGGGAAATGTGCTGATAGATATAGATCCATACTTGACAATACAAGAAATTGAAAATTATGGAGGAGTTTCCTGGAACGAGTCTTCTGAAAGAGAGGCTCTAGAACAATGGCTACATGCGTTTGAAAGAGGCCAAATAACACCCTTAAATTTCTGTCAGCATCTCTGTAATATTCTAGACCTAGAAATTAGTTTTGAGGAGTTTGTTGAGGTTTGGAATAAAACCCTATTAGAAATTCCTGAAGAAAGATGGAGATTAATTAGAGAGCTATCAGAACATTATAATTTATATTTATTGAGCAACACCAACGAAGTTCATATAAGAACGATATTCTACATGTATAAGAGGGCCTATGGGCAGGAAAACCTTTTCGAGTTTATGAATAAAGAATATTACTCCAATATAATAGGAATGCGCAAACCTGATCGACAAATTTTTGAATACGTTTTAAATGATAGTGGAATTAAAGCTAACGAGACTATTTTTATTGATGATTCAAGAAGAAATATACTTGCTGCCTCTGAGCTTGGATTTCAGACTTATTTGATTGGTGTTAATGAAGAAGTTTCAGATATTTTCAATTAGTTTAAGATAGCGTTCACCAGCATCATCTAGAGATTTGCCAACTATGAAAATGCCATCTTCGTGGGATTGCATTATTATTGTTTTGTGGCCTTCTTTAATCAATTTATACAAGTTTTTTGCCATACTAATGGTGCCATATTCAATACCTTTATCAGTAGTCCCTAATTTATTTAGATGCATATTCCAAAGTGCTTTGTTGTGAATATGAACAATAGCCTTAATAGAAGGCGAGGCTTTGTAGCAGGCAAAATGCGTCATTGCTTCCGAAGAAGCTTTAATAGGGCCTGTGCAAATCAAGGTGTTTTTCTGAAGGTCACAATTTTCAACTAGTGTAAACAAGTTTGGATTGCTTGGGTAAATATGTCCACATTGAGTACCACTTATATAAAAGGTGCTTTTAGATTTTCTTTGACTAATATTCCCAACCCCAACCTGATGAATTTTATCGTATCCAATTCCGCCTAGTTTAATACACTTATCTCTCCAGAATATTAGGTCCTCAATTATATTTTTATTGAATGGTGCACACTCAGTCCAATATTGAGTGTATTTAATATATCCATCTTTAGGATAGTCCATGTTCTTTTAACGATTGAAGACCAATAGGATTGGCTCTAAATATTCCATATTCCGTAATAAACGAGCTTATAAAGCGAGCAGGTGTAACATCAAAACCAGGGTTTGTAATGGGACTATCTAAATCCATTATAGGAGCACTGAAAAAATTACCATTAAGAAAGAAATCCATATGGTTCACTTCTGAGCGGCTTCTGTTTTCAATTGGTATTTCATTTATTCCTGTTTCCAATTCCCAATCAACAGTTGAGTATGGTAGAGCGACATAAAAAGGAATGTTGTGCTCTTTAGCAGCCAAGGCTTTTAAATAGGTTCCTATTTTATTAGCAACATCACCATTTTTAGCAACACGGTCTGTGCCTACGATTACTAGATCAACATATCCTTTTTGCATTAAATATCCACCACTGTTGTCTGTTATTACGCTGTGCTTTATACCTGCTTCTTTCAACTCCCAAGCAGTTAATTTAGCGCCTTGATTTCTTGGCCGGGTCTCATCTACCCATATATGTATAGGAATGCCTAAGCTATGAGCAGCATACATAGGTGCTGTTGCTGTTCCATATTTTATACAAGCAAGTCTGCCAGCATTACAATGTGTTAAAATATTTAAAGGTCTTTTTAATTGGTTGTAAAGGTCTTTAATAATATTTAGGCCATGCTGTCCTATTTGAAAACAAGAGTTAATATCTTCTTTTAATATAGTACGAGCGTCATTTAAAAAAGCATTTTGAACCTCATATAACGTATTAAATTTGGTGCTAAGGGCCATCAGTCGATTAACAGCCCAACTTAGATTAACAGCTGTAGGACGACAGAACTTTATGCTTTCAGCTGTTTTTTTTAGATCTGAGTGGTAATTATTGGCATCTAACGACAAAGAGGCAAAATACATGGTGTAAGCAGCCGTTACTCCAATAAGAGGAGCCCCTCGAACTACCATTTCCTTAATAGCAAAACAACCACTTTCAAGATTTTTAATTGTAAATGGATTAAGCTCAAAAGGCAGTTTGCGCTGATCGATTACCTCAATGCCATTTTCTATGTTTGGTTTTTCCCATAAACTTTGAGACTTATGCTTCATCCCATTGTTTTTTAGTATTTATATCGACTGGTATTGTTTATGACATCTTGCAGAAAAACAGTCCATTGATTTGACCATTGATGCATAAAAGCAGTTTTCTCACTTTCATCCTTAAGGCTGTGTTTAATGCTGTTTTGTATTAGGTATTTAATGCCAATTAAGTCTAGGTTCCAGGCTAGTATAGCTTCATAAAACTGGTGAGAAAAAGAATGTTTTAAAACACCTTGTTTTTCACTTCCTAAAATAAAAGGAATCCCATTGTTCATATAGACCTCTACAGGATGTTTTTGTAAATCTGGCACTAATTGAAAGGCTTGGTCTGAAATGGGTGATATTTCAATAGCAATGCCTTTTTCTTTAACTAGTGCCATTAATTCAGGGTGTTTATAAAGCTCTAAGCCATAGCCAACCCTCTGGGCATTTAACAAGATAGCGTCATATATACCTTCATGAAAGTTCTGACTAAAGGCATCGGGGTTAAAGAAAAGAGGTAAAAACATTTCAGCATAATAAGGGTCTTCTTGAGTTTTGAAATATTGACCGACTAAGGACTTTACTTCGGCCTTATCAAACTTTTTGGTTGCAAAATCAAAGCCACCAAATACATCAGGAAACTGTTCATATAAATCCAAGGCTATTTCATAATGTTCTTTTAAGGACTTTTCTTTTTCTGACTGATCTAAGCTGTAAATGACTTTAAAATCAAACTGAGGATATTCTTTTCTAATTTCATTTCGAATGCTCACATATAAATCCATTTCTTGTGAAGGATTAAAGTAAGAGCGTTTTAAGTCATACATGCCATTGAAAGAGGAGTGTATTTCCACATATTGAATATTTTCACTTATAAAGCCTTCAAATATTTTTTTTACATAGTCCCTAAACAAGGGCCTATATTGTAAAAGGCCTTTAACACGTTGTTTTAAATGACTATATTCTTTAGTCATTTCAGAATATGGATGTTCTTCTTTTCCTAATGTAATTAAAGCATATACCTCGTCAATAAATGCGCCATCATAAGCAATATTTAAACTCTTTAATGATCGCCACTTATTGCTTGGAGGCTTATCAAAGAAATGCAAGGAGTGATTTATCCAAGAAGGGCTATCACCGCCTACAAAAACAAAAGCATTGTCATTTTCAAAGGCTTGCTCCAATAGCCATTTGTAGTCTCCAATGTTTTGCATATGCCCTCTAGTCATAGCTCCTTTAGGAAGCTTTTGAACAAGGTCAAAAAAAGGAGAGAGTTCTATTTTTTTTCGGACCTCGCAAAAATGCTTTGAGGGCGGAAAAAAGTCTTTTAATCTATCTTTCTCAGTATTACATAGTTCAACAAAAACCAGGTTGGCTTTTTGTTCTAATGAATCTAGATCCCCGACACTTGTTGTGTAATGAGATTTAGAGACACGTTTCATCATTTCATAACGATAGTTATAATAGGCATCGGCATTAATAAACCGTTCTTGATAAGTGTTGGATAATTCTTTACTTGAGTGACAAGCAGAAAGAATCAATAGAAAAAAAATACTCAGTACTCGCATATGTTGAAAATAGCGTCCTAAAGATAAGTTAAAGCAGGAAATTATTTAATCAATAAGTTTAAAGCCTGAGCCATGTACATTAAGTATTTGAATATTAGGATCTTTGCTTAAATATTTACGCAGCTTACTTATAAAAACATCCATACTTCTCGCTGTGTAATAGGAATCATCTCCCCATATATTATTGAGAGCCTCATCTCTAGTAAGAATGTCATTTTTCTTTTTGCAAAGCAAATAGAGTAAGGCGTTTTCCTTAGTAGTAAGATTCTGGACAATATCATGCAGTTTGATCTCTTGTTTAGTGTAATCAAAGATATAGCTGCCGATTTCAAAACGTGTCTCTTCCTTAATGTACTGGGTACTGCGCTTTAATATTGCCTTTATTCTGAGTAAAAGTTCTTCCATGCTGAACGGTTTACATAAATAATCGTCAGCACCCAACTCCAAACCTTTTATGCGATCATCCTTCATTGCTTTTGCTGAAAGAAACAGTAAAGGCACCTGTTTGTTCATTTTTCGAATATTTTCTGCAAGTTCAAAACCATCCATTACGGGCATCATGATGTCTAAAATGCAAAAATCATAGGCTTTGCTTTTAAAATAGTCTAAACCTACCTGACCATTACTAGCAAGATCAACCTTAAACCCTTTGATTTCTAGATATTCTTTTAATATCTGACCTAAGTTTTGATCATCTTCTACTAGAAGAATATGTGTTTTATGAGACGTTGTCATTTGTCTTTTGAATTAAACGGTAAAATTATAGTAAAAGTACTTCCTTTGTCAAGACTGCTTTTTAAACCTATTTTTCCTCCGTGAGCTTGAACAATGTTTTTAACATAGCTTAAACCTAAACCAAAACCTTTGACGTCGTGTTTGTTACCGGTATGTACACGATAAAAATTATCAAAAACACGACTTTGATCTTCAGAAGAGATTCCTATACCATTATCCTGAATACTTATTTGAATTCCAGAGCTAGTATTTGAGGTGCTGACCTTTATTTGAGGTTTTTCTTTGGTATACTTTAAGCTATTGTCTAATAGATTTCTGAGGGTATTATATAAGTGCGTTTGATCAGCCTTTATAAAATGGTTTTTGGCATTTAATAAGCATTTGACCTCAGCATTTTTTTCTTCAAATATGAGCTCCATAGATGACATAAGATCTTGAATCATTTCATGGGTATTCAATGTTTCTTTGTTAAGGTCAAGCTCCTTCTTGTTTATTTTTGCAAAGTTTAGCACTTTTTCAACTTGGTTTTTCAGACGATTGTTTTCTGCTTCAATTACTGATAAGAATCGATGTCTTGTATCTTTATTTTCTGCTAGAGAGGCTTCTTGTAAAGCCTCGCTTGCTAAAGAAATCGTTGCAATAGGTGTTTTAAACTCATGGGTCATATTGTTTATAAAATCGCTCTTCATATCAGCAATCTGACGTTGTTTAAAAATCATAGTGATTGCAAATGAAAAACAGCCAACAATCACTATAATTAATATGGTCGAGAGTATGAGCATCCAACCCATTTGTCGCATAATAAATGACCTTTTTTTAGGAAAGTCAATCAGTAGAATATGTTTTTTAAGGCCAAGAGTGTGGTAGTAAAGTTTAGACCTGTAAGGAGATTTAATAATTTCTTTAATACGGCTTTTATTCGAGGTGATTTGTGGGATTCCATGATTGAATACAGCATAATCAAAAGGAATAGTAATGCCTTCGTTATTTAAAGCAAGGCTCAGAATACTATCAATTTCACTTTTTTTAAGCGGTTTAAACTGAAATCTTCCAGGTTTAAAAGTGTTAAAAAAGTTTTGAAATAGGTCAAGCTGGTTGTTTAAGTGTTGATCAAGCCGTTGAGTCCAACCATCTTGTTGATTCCGATCGTTTTTTTTGCGCCTGTTTAAAAAAGCATCTAAGGAAGATAGGGGATGTTCTATATCATGACTGTTTAGGGTCATTTTATTATCAACCATCTCCTTAGCACTTTTTAGACTTCGTAAGACACTCTGGGAAAATTGCTGTTCTTTTAGATTATAAGACTCTTTTACCCAAAAATATTGCACACCAATAAGGCCAATTAAAGAAAGGCCCATGAGTCCTACTAAAAGCCAGGTCACTCTTTTAGACATGCCCTAAATTACAGTTATTGCTTTGCTTTAGGGGAGTATTTAACAATTCTTAACAATCTACCTAACAAGGCTCATTTCATCCAATAGGTAAGTAGCACCAGCATATTTGTCAATAACAAATAAAATATAGCGTGCATCAACGGCAATATTACGACAGATATTAATGTCATAATTCAAATCACTCATTGTGCCTTCCCAATTTCTATCAAAATTAATACCTATAAACTCTCCCCTCGCATTTAAGACAGGGCTTCCGGAATTACCTCCTGTTGTATGATTTGAGGCTATAAAACAGATAGGTAATTTTCCATTTACCTCATAATCACCAAAATCTTTTTCTTTTAAAAGCTTTTCTAAACGTTCATCAATAACATAGTCTTTTTCACCACTAGAATATTTTTGCAAAATCCCCGAACTGTGTGTTTGATAATGATAAAAAACACCATCTTTTGGAAAATAAGGCTCAACTTTACCATAGGCCAATCTTAGAGTGCTGTTTGCATTAGGATAATATGTTCGATCCTTGTTTTTTTGAATTAGGGCTAGCATGTATTTGCCTTGATAGACTTCCATAGAATCTTGTATAGGCTGATAGGATAGTCTTGACCTTGCAATTAATTTAGCTATGAATACGCCCGACTGCATTCCAATATCTTTTTGTGATTTTTTATATTTTGATTTTGAATAGCTTTGAATAAAGTCAAAAACATTATTGCTGTCAGTTAGGAAGGATTTGCTATACATTTTGTTTATATAATCATCCATATCAGCCCAAATAGAGCCATTATATAAGACATTGCTCCCTTTTATTTCAGAAAGACTTTTGTCTAAAATTGGCAATAGAGCCTCTGCAACAGCTTTGTCTGTTTTAAGGTCAAAATCCTTATACATTTTCTTGAATCTTTTAAGAAAGCGTTGTTTCAGTTCTTCATTTTTTTTCTTGTCAAGTTCTGCAAGGTCATAGGACTGACAAAAACGTTCAAGCATAAAACCAAAATATATTAAGTCAATTCCAAGTCCAGCTTCATAGCTGATATTTAGCAATAGCTGATATGGATGAGACAAGGCATTATATTCTTCTAAATTTTTGTAGACATCAGCAAAAGCTCCATCATTTGCCCACCGCTTAAAATCGGCTTCTTCTTTTTGTTTTTTATCAATGGCTCTAGAACGCTTAAGGCCCATATTTTCTCCTTTCCATTTTTTATAATAATTACTTAGGCGCGCGTATTTAGCTGAATATTTTATTCTAATGGCATCGGAGCTTTGCATATTAGTTTGAAGCACCTTCATTTTTTCATCTCTTATGTGTATTCTTATTGGGTTAAGCGTGTTCTTGATAAAATCAATCTCATTAGAAAGCAAATATTCATTTGTCCTTCCAGGAAAGCCAAAAACCATAGTAAAGTCATTTTCTTCAACACCCTTTAATGAAATAGGTAAATGGTGTTTAGGAGTGTAAGGAATATTATCCTTGCTGTACTCTGCAGGCATATTATTTTTATCAGCATAAATTCTAAATAGTGAAAAATCGCCGGTATGTCTAGGCCACACCCAATTATCAGTATCTCCTCCAAATTTCCCAATAGACTCGGGTGGAGCACCTACTAATCGAACATCTTTAAAGACCTCTTTTAAGATTAAAAAGTATCGACTACCATGAAAAAAGGCTTTTATCTGAGCCTCATAATGCCCGTCTTTAACGGCTTCTTTTTCCAAGCGCTTAATGTTTGATTCAATAATGCGCTGCCTGTCTTTACCACTTCTAGATTTAGCTCCTGGGCTTAGTACAGAGTCAGTCACCTCGGTTATGCTTACTATAAAAGAAGCGGTCAATCCAGGATTAGCGAGCTCTTGATCGTGACGCATTGCCCAAAAGCCATTTTTAAGATAGTCTTTTTCAACACTAGAATGTTTTTGTATTTGTCCATAGCCACAATGGTGGTTTGTTAGTATTAAGCCTTGGCTAGAAATAACCTCGCCAGTACAAAATCCACCAAAGCTAACAATGGCATCTTTTAAGCTCGAATTATTAATGCTGTAAATTTCTTCTGCGCTAAGCTCCAAGCCTTTTAGCTGCATGTCTTCAATATTTAGCTTCTGAATAAGGTTAGGAAGCCACATGCCTTCATCTGCATGAAGGTTAACAGAAGCGTTTAATAACAAAAGAATTAGAAGGGCGCGGGTAAAAATGTGCAATTTTCTCATTAGTTAAATAAGTTTTTGGAGCGTTAAATTAAAGATTATATAACAATAATTGGCGTAAGAGAGCTTCAAACCATTTTGCCTTATCCTAAATAATAGGTTATATTCATTGTATGCTTAGTCGGGTTTTGTGTTTGTTGTGGCTTTATGCATGCTGCGTTTTGTCGGTCTCTGCAAATCAAGAGCTGGGCAATAAACTATCAATTGATAGCTTGATTGCAAATATAGACAGTCCGGAACTGGCAGATTCATCGCGCTTTCAATTGTATTTTAAGCTGTATAATTACTTTGAGTCAAAGAATATACGGCGTGCCGAGAGCTTTAACCAAAGGGCATATTCTCTTGCAAAAAGATTAAAAAACAAAGGTTGGGAGGTTCTTTGCTTAAGACAATTTAGAAGATGCTCTGAGCTTCAGAGAAAATGGGTTGAAATGATGCGGTTTAATGACACATTACGTGCGCATTATGAGATTGTAAAGGATAGTACAGAATTATTAGAATGTGCATTAAGAGAAGTGGTTGGATTAAGGAATGAAAAGAAATATAATGAAGCGACGATTGCTATTGAAAAGCTTAAAGCGCTTAATTTGGCTAGAAAAAAAGAGTATGAATGTGAGATGCTCAACCAAATTGGGAATCTCTATTGGGTTCAAAATAAACTAGATAGCGCAGAAAAGAGTTATACTCGACTTTTAGAGCTTTCAGAGGAAGGCGATTTAGAAATGCGAAACATTGCGCTTATAAATTTAGCAGCAGTAGAATTTAATAAAGGAAATTATGAGGAAGCAAAGCGTATATATAAAAAGCTTGCAGAGCGTGAAGAAAACGATCCATTATATCGATTGAACAACTACATAAATGTATCTGCTGCTTGCTTTAAGCTTGGTGAATTAGATACAGCCTATTATTACGATCATATAACAATAGCTTTGGCCAAAAGGCTTAACCAGCAAAAGACCTTAAAAACTTTGTATGGTTATATGTATCAATATTTTGAAGAGAGAAACCTTGACAGTGCTTATTACTATTTAACAAAGAAAAGAGAGGCATCAAAAAAGTCAATCGAAGAAAATGGCAGATTTCTTCTGGAAAGCATAAAGCAGGGCCATTTAATTGACAGCAAAATAAAAGCTCTAGAGTTGAGAAATAAAGAACAAAAGGAACAAAATGAGCAAGAGACTATTTATGCTCAAGTATTTCTAGCTTTTTTACTTATTTCCTCAATTATAGCAGTGTTCTATCTTTTTAAGGAGAGGGCTAAAAAGGCAAAGATTGTACTTAGGCAATTAGAGATTGTAAAAGTTAAAGATCTTTTGGAAAAGCGCAATCAAGAATTCATGCTTAACTTTGATTATGCCAAAAGCATACAAGAAGCGGTGTTGCCGGGAACTAATTTGCAAGATGCTATTTCAAGTTCTTTTGTGTTTTATAAGCCAAAAGATATTGTAAGCGGTGATTTTTATTGGGTCAGTTCAACAAAGGACAAAAAGGTTATTGTTGCCGTTGGGGATTGTACTGGACATGGTGTTCCGGGAGGTTTGATGAGCATCATGGGGACAGCCTTCATTAATGAGCTGTTTAGTGAATATAATATAAGCGCACCATCTGAGCTTTTGGGTAAATTAAGAGATAGAATAATTGAAGGCCTCAATCAAAAAGGAATAGCTGGAGAAGCCCGTGACGGAATGGATATTTCTGTTGGGCTTTTTGATCTTAAAAAAAATAAACTAAGAGTTTCAGGAGCAAACAACCCACTTTATATTGTCAGAAATGGAGAGTTGATGATTTATGAGGCAGATCCGCAACCAGTTGGCTTTTATACTGGAAAAAGAGAACCATTTACAGAACAAGAAGTTAGCCTTGAGACAGGTGATATGATTTATATGGCAACTGATGGCTTTCAAGATCAGTTTGGAGGAGAAAGAGGCAAAAAGTATATGAAAAAGAGGTTTAAGGAGCTTTTGCTATCTATTAGTGACTTGGATATTTTGGAACAAAAAAACAAATTAGAATTAGAGTTGATAGAATGGATGGCTGATGAGGAGCAAGTAGATGATGTGTGTGTGTTAGGAATTAAAATATGAAAAAGGGATTAATACATATTATACTATTATTTATGCTTTTTCAAGCATATTCAAATGAGCTGCAAATAGACACCTCTCACTGGAACAAAAGTATGCTTAATATAGATAGCTTAGTTAAAGAAGAAAGTCAAGATCGTTTGGATTCTCTAAAAGAGCTTTTGCAGAACCAATTTAATGATGTCAATTATAAAAAATGGAAAGTCAGATCATATCAAAACATAGCTTTTTTCTACTCAAAAAGAAAGGACAAATTAAAGGCCCTAGAGTATTTCAACAAAGCCTATGTTTTGTCTGATAGTTTAAATTTCACACGCTTATTGATGTTGTCTTCTTATGACATTGCAAATCAATACATTTATGATTTAGACTCCTTAGGAGGACTTTATTTGAAAAGGGCTTTAGATATTGCAAAATCACAGGATAACTATAGTATGCTTGTTGATTGTTATCAACTGTTTGCTTTTTATTATTCTAGTCGAGCCAATGTTGAAAAGGATACAAGTTTATTTAGCAAATCATTGGATTATCACTCATTGACGGAACCCCTTTTTGAATTGATAGATTCAAGTATGCGAAAAGAAAAGGAAAGCGCCTATTTTATGCTAAAGGCAACTATATTTCTTTCAGATATTTATCCAAAACAAAATAAATTAGAAGGCTTGTATTTGCTAAAAAAGGCAGAAAAAATATCGCAAAAACCTAAAGCAGCAATTAAGATTAATATTGGTGATTGTTATGAAAAGTTAGATTTATTAGATAGTGCTTTGCATTACTATGCTGCGGGCAAAAGATTAGCGATTAAGGAAAAGGATATTTATAAAATAGGGATAGCTAATATATCTTTAAGTGAGGTATATAAAAAGAAGAAGCAGGCTAAGCCAGCCTTAATGTATTTAAGCCTATATAATAATCTAGAGGATAGTATTGACTCTCTTTTTTTTACAGAAGATTTAGCGCGTTTAAAGCAAGCGCAGTTCTATTTAAAGAAGAAGCTTGAAAAAGATGTGGAGCATGATCAGGAAATAAAAGAACAGAAACGTAAAACATATATTTATGCATTAGTTTTCTTAGTAGCTATATGCTTTATCGGAATTATGTTAATTGGTCAAAAACGACAAAGAAAACTAAGCGTTCAGCTTGATTTAGAGAACCAGGAGTTAGAAATACAGGGTAAAGCGTTAGATTATAAAAATAAAGATATAGCGGATAGTATAGAATATGCCATAAAGATTCAAAATGCTATCAGTATTACAGATCAAGATCTCACTAGAATTTTAGGAAAAGCTTTCTTGCTATTTATTCCAAAAGAAAAAGTAAGTGGGGATTTTTATTTTGCATATGAGGCAAAAAATGGCAAGAAGCTCATAGCGGTAGCAGACTCTAAGTTTCATGGCCTTCCAGGGGCCTTTATGGGTATGCTTGGCGCCTCATTGCTTAGAGAAGTTATAAATCAGTCGGAAGATCTTTTAGCAAGCGATGTGTTAAATAGCATGAGTGAGTCTATTCAAAGAGCACTTCGGTCAAATAGTGAGAGCCTTTTTAAAGGAATAGAGCTCTCTGTATGTATAATAGATAGCAAGCAAAACACACTTAATTTTTCAGGTGGTAATATGTCTGCATATCATGTTCGTGATGGTCAACTCAAAGAGCTAAAGGGCGATAGGTCAATAATTGGTTATGGATATGACTTGAGCCACAAGTTCAATGATTATTATTTAGATTTAGAGGCAGGCGACAATGTATATTTATTTACTGATGGATTTGTAGATCAGTTTGGAGGGTTGCATGGTAAAAAATACAAATCAGCTAAATTTAGAAATAAGCTATGTGCAATACATAAGCTAAAGATGGAACATCAGAAAAAAGAACTTCTTCGCGAGTTTAAAGAATGGAAAGGAACGGAAGAGCAAATTGACGATGTAAGTATAATTGGATTAAGGGTCTAATTAACCTTCCATTTAATGTTACAGCCCAAGCTGGCCTTTTGATTAGTATTAATAGCTTTATTATTGATTAAAGAATTCATAGCGTCCCTTAAATCCTTGCCATCAACAGCAATCTCAGACTCTGGCCTAGAATCATCAAGTTGACCTCTATAAACACACTTAAGTTTAGCATCAAACAAGAAAAAATCTGGAGTGCATGCAGCATCATAAGCTTTTGCTACCTCCTGAGATTCATCAAATAAATAAGGAAATGAATAATTTTGTTCAATCATTTTGTCAGGATGATCCTCAGGGTGAGTCTCTATGTCATTTGAGTTTATGCCCACTATGCCAATTCCTTGGCTTTTATAATCTAGGCCTAGCTTTATAAGCTCTTCTTTTATATGAACGACAAATGGACAATGATTGCATATGAACATAACCAAAAGGCCATATTGGCCTTTTAAATCATAAAGGTTTTTGTTCTTACCGGTTAAAGGTTCCCATAAGTCAAAATAAGGGGCTTTAAATCCCAAAGGAATCATGTTTGATGGTGTTCTTGCCATAATTTTACATATTTCGTCTGTATTGTCCACCAACATCAAAAAGAGCATTGCTTATTTGACCTAAAGAACAATACTTTACACCTTCCATTAAAGCTTCAAAAATATTTTCATTCATAATGGCTTTCTTCTTTAAGGTTGAAAGGGCTTTTGTTGAAAAGCCTTCATTTGCTTTGTGTAAAGCAGAAAGCATTTCTATCTGATATTCTTTTTCTTCTGTGGTAGCACGTATTACTTCTTGAGGGATAACAGTTGGAGAGCCTTTAGAGCTAAGGAAGGTGTTTACCCCAATAATTGGGAATTCGCCATTATGTTTAAGCGTTTCATAATAAAGACTCTCTTCTTGTATTTTGCTTCTTTGATACATAGTTTCCATAGCACCTAAAACACCACCTCTCTCAGTAATTCTATCAAATTCTTGATATACAGCTTCTTCGACTAGTTCTGTAAGTTCTTCAATAATAAAGGAACCTTGAAGTGGGTTTTGATTTTTTGCTAAGCCAAGTTCATGATTAATAATTAATTGAATTGCCATAGCCCTTCTGACAGATTCTTCTGTTGGGGTTGTAATGGCTTCATCATAAGCATTTGTGTGTAATGAATTACAGTTGTCATAAATAGCATATAAGGCTTGTAGGCTTGTTCTAATATCATTAAAATCAATTTCTTGTGCGTGCAAAGATCTACCAGATGTCTGAATGTGATATTTAAGCTTTTGTGCACGCTCATTAGCCCCATACTTTAGCTTCATTGCTTTGGCCCAAATTCTTCTAGCTACTCGACCAATAACAGAATACTCTGGATCAATGCCATTAGAAAAGAAAAAGGAAAAATTAGGAGCAAATTTATTGATGTCCATGCCCCTGCTTAAATAATACTCAACATAAGTAAACCCATTAGCTAAGGTTAATGCTAATTGAGTTATAGGGTTTGCGCCTGCTTCTGCTATGTGATAACCTGAAATGGAAACAGAATAAAAATTTCGAACATTAGTATCTATAAAATACGCTTGCATGTCACCCATTAAACGTAAAGAGAATTCTGTAGAAAATATACAAGTATTTTGTGCTTGGTCTTCTTTAAGAATATCTGCTTGTACAGTACCCCTAACCTTAGAAATGGTATCAGCTTTTATTTCTTCATATACTTCTTTTGGCAATACTTCATTGCCGCTTATACCTAGCATTTTTGTGCCAAGGCCATCATTGCCTTCAGGTAAGTCTCCTTGGTATTTGGGCCTATTTAGGCCTTTTGCTTCATATTTGTCATACAAGGCCTTTTCTAGAGACTTTTCAAGTCCGTTTGCTTCAATATACTTTTCACATTGTTGGTCAATAGCCGCATTCATAAAGAAAGCGGTAAGCATAGCAGCAGGACCATTTATGGTCATTGAAACAGAGGTTGTTGGCTTTGTGAGGTCAAAACCAGAGTATAGTTTTTTAGCATCGTCTAAACAGCAAATAGAAACACCGGCATTGCCAATTTTACCATAAATGTCTGGCCTATAGTCGGGGTCATTGCCATAAAGTGTTACAGAGTCAAATGCCGTAGACAAACGTGCTGCAGGTAGCCCCTTTGAAACATAGTGAAAGCGCTTATTTGTTCTTTCTGGCCCTCCCTCTCCGGCAAACATGCGTGTTGGGTCCTCATTTTCGCGTTTAAAAGGGAAGACTCCAGAAGCAAAAGGGAATTCACCAGGAACATTTTCACTTAAAACCCATCTTAATATATCTCCCCAACCCTCATGTCTAGGTAGGGCAATTTTTGGAACTTGGGTATGGGATAGAGACTCATAATGCGTTTTTACCTTTATGTCTTTTCCTCGTACTTGATAGACATACTGAGCATCTTTATATCTTTGAGTCTTATTTGGCCAAGCCCTAATAATTTCAAGATTATGAGGGTCTAAATCTAAAAGCACTTTATTATATTCTTCTTCAAGTTTATTAATAAGGTCTTGGCTGCTACTACTAATAGAGGTTTTTACAGATTCAATAGTTTCGTTAATATTATAAAGGCGCTGTGCAATCTTAGATTGTGATTCTACCCATTGGTCATAATCTCTATTGTTGTCCGCAATTTCAGAAAGATAACGTATTCGTTTTGGAGGAATAATATAAATCTTCTCTGACATTTCATCACTGGTTTCAAAACTAGAGCTTAAATCAGCATTAGCTTTTTCCTTTAATGCGTCCATCAGAGAGCGGTATAGCGCATTTGTGCCTGGGTCGTTAAATTGAGAAGCAATCGTGCCATATACAGGCATGTCTTCTGTTTTTGCATCCCATAAATTTTGATTTCTTTGATATTGCTTTTTGACATCTCTTAATGCATCTAACGCGCCACGTTTGTCAAATTTGTTAATGGAAATAATATCAGCAAAATCTAACATGTCAATTTTTTCCAATTGACTTGCTGCTCCATATTCTGGCGTCATAACATACAGGCTTAGGTCAGAATGTTCAACAATTTCAGTGTCAGATTGTCCAATGCCAGATGTTTCTAATATTACAAGATCAAATCCTGCAACCTTCAAAATATCCACCGCTTCTTTTACGTGTTTTGATAAGGCTAAATTGGATTGTCTAGTTGCCAAAGAACGCATGTAAACCCGTTCATTTCGAATTGCATTCATTCGAATTCGATCACCCAATAAGGCACCACCTGTTTTCCTTTTAGAGGGGTCTACCGAAATGACACCTATTGTTTTATCTTCAAAATCAATAAGAAAACGGCGAACAATCTCATCAACAAGTGAAGATTTGCCCGCACCTCCTGTTCCAGTTATGCCTAGTACCGGAACGCTAAGAGTTTCTGATTTTTTTGAAATATTGGTTAGCGTATCCTTGTGGTTTTCAGGAAAGTTTTCGGCTGCAGAGATTAACTGAGCAATTGCTTGATGGTTGTTTTTGTCTAAGTGGTCAACAGCACCATTGAGTTGTTTACCCGTTGGCAAGTCACTGCCTTTGACAAGTTCGTTGATCATTCCTTGAAGTCCTAAAGATCTGCCATCATCCGGTGAAAATATTTTGGCAATTCCATAATCCATCAGGTCTTTTATTTCTTCAGGAAGAATCACGCCACCACCACCGCCAAAAATTTTAATATGCGCGGCATTTTTTTCTTTCAATAAATCATACATGTATTTAAAGTACTCATTGTGGCCGCCTTGATAAGATGTCATAGCAATGGCTTGTGCATCTTCTTGAATTGCACAATTCACAACTTCTTCAACACTTCTGTCATGGCCTAAATGAATGACTTCACAGCCTGTAGATTGAATGATTCTACGCATTATGTTTATAGCTGCATCATGTCCGTCAAACAAGGATGCTGCAGTAACAATTCGAACTTTGTGCTTTGGTTGGTATTTCTCAGTGACAATCATTGTCGATTCTTTAGAGGCTAAAGATACTGATTTATCGTACTTTTAAGGTTGAAAATAGCCCTTAAACTCATCTTGATGCCCTCAAAAAACAAATGGATACTTGGAATCATAGTATTTGCCACACTGATTGCTAGTCTAGGTATTTTGCCTTTAGATATATCTGTTCTTTTTACAAGGGAAGCAAGCGTACCTGATTTTTTTAAAGAAAATAGAGATCAGAGGGCAATGTCCCGAAACGCCTGGTATCTAGAAAGACTTGCAGATCCTTTGACAGGCAAAATACCAAGGAATATTCGGCAAAAAGAATTATCATTCAAATTAAAAATTTCTGAGGAAATTGTTCAGAAAGGAGGTTTTTTTAAAACTATACGCTCATCGGAAACAATCAACCCTGTGGAGTTTGATCACAGGGGTCCATACAATGTTGGAGGTAGAACAAGGGCGATAGCTATTGATATAGATAATCCTAATAATTATTTAGCTGGTGGGGCTTCAGGTGGGCTATACAGAAGCACAAATTCTGGTCAAAGCTGGAATAAAGAAACAGGTCCTGAACAAGTATTAGCAATAACATGTATAGCACAGGATAGGCGACAGTCTAAAAGAAACAATTGGTACTTTGGAACAGGAGAAGCATATGGAGCTTCAGCAAGTGGTGGTGGTGCATATTATTTGGGCAATGGCATCTATAAATCCACGGATAGTGGTAAAACTTGGCTGTCTTTACAAGCAACAGCAACCAACACACCTCATGAGTTTGAGAGCTTGTGGGACTTAAATTGGAATATAGCGACAGACCCTAGCAATGATAGTTTAGATATACTTTACGCAGCAGTACTTGGAGGGATAATGCGTTCAGAGGATGGTGGTGATAGCTGGACTAAAGTTCATGGAGGTAGCACATCGAGTTTTTCTTATTTTACAGATGTATTGGTTACAGACTCTGGAGTTGTGTATGCAACACTAAGTAGTGATGGTCCAGCTACAAAAAATGGCATATGGAGATCTGAGGATGGTTTGAATTGGGTAAATATAATGGATAGTAGTTGGCCAGCAATTTATGATCGCATTGTTATGGGCTTGAATCCCTTAAACCAAAATGAGGTGTATTTTCTTTCTGTGACGCCAAATGCAGGAAAAGAATGTTTTGCTTGGGATGGGGAATCAGAATGGGTGAGCCTTTGGCGCTATAATTATTTAAATGGTGATGGGAGTGGTGCTGGAGGCCTATGGACTGATCTGTCATTAAATATTCCAACTGGGCCATATACATTTGACGACTTTTCTCCTCAAGGTGGATATAATCTTTTAGTCAAGGTAAAGCCGGATACAAGTGGCGATGTGTATATCGGAGGCACAAACCTTTATGAGTCCACAGATGGCTTTACTACTTCTAATAATACGCGCTTAATAGGGGGGTATAAAGAGAACGCGGAGTTGCCATTTTTTGTTCTATATCCAAATCAACACCCGGATCAGCATGATTTAGTATTTGATCCTAATAATGCTCAAAAATTTATTGCTGCTACAGATGGTGGGCTATATCGTTCTGTTGGGGACTCTGCTGGTAAACTGCAATGGGAGTCGCTCAATAAAGGATACAACACAACCCAATTTTACACCCTAGCAATTAACGAACAGAATACAACGGATCAAATAATGGGAGGCTTACAGGATAATGGAACACATTATATTAATGAGCAAAACCCTGAAGGGGATTGGGTTATGTCTTTTACTTATGATGGAGCCTATTGTGCAATTCCTTCCCATGGCCAATTTGTTATAATGTCCGCTCAGTCTGGGAAAATCATAAAAGCAACTTTAGACGCTAATAAAGAGATAGAAAGTTGGGTGAGGATTGACCCAACAGGTGGACATGACTATCAATTTGTTGCCCCTTTTGTGTTAGATCCTAATAATGAAGACAGAATGTATTTGGCGGCAGGTAGACAGTTGTATAGAAACAACAGCTTATCATCCATACCGTTCACTAATAACTTTAATACTATTTCGTCAGGATGGGGTGTTTTTTCAGATAGTTTGTTAGGTTCAGATGTGTCTATTTCTGCATTGGCAGTAAGTCAATTTCCACCAAATATTGTTTATGTTGGTGCCAATAAAAAACGAGTTTATAAAATTGAAAATGCAGATCAAGGTGATCCATCTTGGGAAGAAATCACCGGATGGTTGCCTACTATTTTTCCTTCTCAAGGTTATGTAAATTGTATTGCGGTTGACCCTGATGATGCTGATCATGTTTTTGTGGTTTTTTCAAACTATAAGACTTATAGTATTTACAGAAGTATTGATGGAGGAGAAAACTGGATGAAAATAGCGGGTAATCTTGAGTCAAATTCAGCAGGCACTATTGAGGGTCCCTCTTGTCGCTGGCTAGAGATATTACCATTAGAGGATAAGAAAGCATATGTTTTGGGAACAAGCACGGGCTTATTTTACACATTAGAATTGGATAGCATAAATACTATATGGCATCCACTAGCAGAAAATAGTGTAGGAAACAATGTGGTAGAAATGATTAGGTATAGAGAGACAGATGGTTTATTAGCGGTGGCAACTCATGGTAACGGTGTTTATACTACGCACATAAAGCATAGTGCTGACTTTACAATAATTAAAGATCAGATACCTAATCCTGAATTAGTAGTTTACCCGAACCCAGCTAATAACTTTGTAGAAATAAAAGGGCTGTCGGGATTTAATAACCCACAGATACAGTTGTATTCAATCAGTGGAGGTCAAATAGAAATCCCATATATAGAAGGTTCGGGGAAAAGCCGTTTGAGTTTAAAAGCTATTCCAACAGGAATATATCTGTTAAAAATAACAGGGGCTAAATTAAGCTATACCCAAAAACTGATTGTACAATAGAGCTTTAAAAGCTATTGTTTGGCTCCTTGAGCTACACAGCTAGCCGCTTGACCATTCGTTGAAATCGTATAATTCATAGTTAGGTTAACATCAGAAATAGTACAGTTCCCACTTATTGTAAAGGCGCTACCATTTGCATTTCCTGTTTGATTTGGAATTGTGATCTCATTTTCAGAGCTTACTTCACCTTCCCATTGCAAATACCCATCGGTAAAAAGCACTTTATCTGGATCTACAGCTGAAGCACTCAGACTTAATGTGTACGTTGAACCAGGAGAGGTTGAGCAGTTGTCAGAGTTAATAAGATAGCTTGCAATAAATTTATCTCGCCAAGCAACACAGGTCCCATCATCTTTTGTTGCATCCGGATTGTAATTATCTGATTTAGGGTTTGTACAACCTGTTTTTGCACAGCTACTAAATCCGAAAGACAGACTAAATAGAAATAAAGATAAGATTAAAGCTAAGTTGGACGTTTTCATTACGGAATTGGTTTTATAAACTCATGATTTAACAAATCTATGATATTTAAATCAAATCACTTATTCAATTTCAACATTTGACTTGTCTATAAAGGATAATAAATTACTTAGTTTTGTGCTGCGATCAACTAGAAACTATATGCCTTCTATAAAAGAACTTGAGGATATTGCAACGCAAGTGCGTCGAGATATCCTGCGCATGGTTAATCATGCTACTTGTGGACACCCAGGTGGGTCTTTAGGTTGTGCTGATTTTTTCACAGCCCTATATTTTGAAATACTTGATCATGATCCAGCCTTTAATATGGATGGTTTAAATGAGGATATTTTTATTCTTTCCAATGGCCATATTTCGCCTGTCTTCTATAGTGTATTATCAAGGTCTAAATATTTTCCGATTGAGGAATTAAATACATTTAGAAAATTAAATTCTAGATTACAAGGGCATCCAGCAACACTTGAGCACCTTCCGGGAGTACGTATTGCTACAGGCTCTTTAGGACAGGGTTTGTCAGTAGCTGTTGGCTCAGCTCTAAGTAAGCGTTATAATAACGATGATAAGTTAGTTTATTGTTTGATGGGAGATGGCGAGCTTCAGGAAGGACAAAATTGGGAAGCAATTATGTTTGCAGCACATCATAAGGTAGATAATCTTATTGCAACTGTAGATTATAACCATAAACAAATCGATGGAGACTTAGATGATGTTATCTCTATGGGGGACCTTGAAGCAAAGTGGAACGCTTTTGGATGGGAAGTAATGACAATGAATGGAAATGACATGTCAGAGGTTGTTAATAAACTTAAGGAAGCAAAGCTAAAAACGGGGCAGGGAAAACCGATTGTTATTATTATGAAAACGCTTATGAGCTATGGTGTTGATTTTATGGAAGATGACCATCGCTGGCATGGTGTAGCGCCTAATAATGAAGAGCTTGAAAGGGCCTTGGCTCAGCTTCCAGAAACACAACAAGATTTCCCGATTTAAATAAATTATTTGAGGCGGTCCTTTTTATATATAATTACAGTATTTCTTTTACTCGGTATCGAGCTGAATGGTCAAGAGCGTTTTGATAATGAAACACGAGTGAATAGAATTTTATTCATTTTGGATGCTTCTGGAAGCATGAAAACAGAATGGGATGGAAGCGATCGTTTTCAAATAGCTACAGACTTATTAGCCAAAGTGGTTGATAGTATAGAGCGGGTTGACCGTAAAGTAGAGTTTGCGTTAAGGGTATATGGACACCAATCACATCGCAGCCTTAAAAACTGTCAAGATTCTAGACTAGAGGTTCCTTTTAAAAAATACAATAGTGCAAATGTTACTTCTAAGCTAGAATCGCTTACTCCTCAGGGTCATACACCAATAGCATTTTCTATTTTTCAAAGTCTTAATGATTTTCCAAATGACCCTTATTCTAAAAATGCTATTGTTTTGATTACAGATGGTTTGGAAAATTGTGGAGGTGATATTTGTGCTTTAGGTTTAGAGCTTGAGAAGCGACATATCACTATGAGGCCATTTATTATTGGAATGGGCTTAGATAGTACAGAGCAATCTTCATTTTCATGTATAGGCACTTACTTGGATGCAGGGTCAAAACAGGGCTTTAAAGAGGCATTAGATATTGTTATTTCACAAGCAAGAAAAAACACAACAACTCATGTTAATTTGATTAAGGCTGACGGTAAACCCAATGAAACAAATGTGGAAATGAGTTTTTATAATTCGCATTCGGATGAGATTAGATATAATCTTTTACACACATTAGATAAGAGTGGATTACCAGATACTCTATTTTTAAACCCTCTAGGGAAATATGATTTAGAGGTTCATTCTTTGCCTCCGGTTCAAAAAGATGATATTAGATTAAACCCAGGTAAACACAATATTATAGGAGTTGACTTACCAATGGGTTCTTTAAGATTAGGTTGGAGCAAAATAGAGTTGCAGTCCAATGTGCAATGTTTGGTGAGACAGCATGGTGTGGATTCAACACTACACATCCAAGACTTAAATACCTCAATGCGTTATTTGACAGGGAAATATGACCTAGAGTTTCTTACAGTTCCACGTCGCATTTATGAGGGGGTTGAGTTAAAGCAAAGTAAAACTACAGATGTTAAGTTGCCCAATCAGGGTAAACTAAGGATTGTAAGTGCTGAGCCAGGTTTAGCAAGTATTTATGAAAAAAATAAACTTGGACGTTATGAAAAAGTCTATGACTTTTATTTAATGGAAAAAAGAGAGCTTTTAGAAATATTACCAGGCAAATATATGATAGTTTATAAACCTAAGTCCTCTTATGACTGCGAGATGACAGTAAAGCGATATATTAATGTTGGGTCAAATGCAATGGTTAGTGTAAACTTATGATAAAAGCATTATTCAAATATAAAACACTATTACTGTTTGTGAGTCTAATTTTATTGGACGCTCCAAATGCTTTAGGGCAGAATCTATCTTCAAAGACTACAAGGGTTCTTATTGTTTTGGACGCATCCTTTAGCATGAAGACAATTTGGAAAGAGGATGAACGTTGGGAGACAGCAAAGGATGTTATAGAAGAGGTCTTAGATAGCTTAGAAAATATTCCTAACCTAGAATTTGCGCTTCGTGTTTATGGTCATCAAATGGACCAAAAAGAAAAAAATTGCAGGGATTCAAGACTAGAAGTGTCATTTAGCAGAAATTCAGAAGATCGTATTATACGAAAGCTATCTTCTATAAATCCTGTCGGAATTACCCCGATTGCTTACTCCATTGAACAGGCAGCAAGAGATTTTACTATGCATCCAAATGCACGTAATGTTGTAATTCTGGTAACAGATGGTTTAGAGTCTTGTGATGGGGACCCTTGCGCAATTTCAACAGAATTACAGAAAAAGCAGGTTTTTTTAAAACCGTTTGTAATTGGAATGGGTGTTAATCCCGCTTTATTTGATCAATTAGAGTGTATAGGTGAAGCAAAGAATGCTAGTAATGAAGCGCATTTTAGGGATTTGTTTTGGGAAGTTGTCAATAAAACAATTAGTGGCTGCTCTGCCGAAGTTGATTTATTAGACGTTGAGGGCCAGCCAATAGAAACAGACTTAAACATGACTTTTTATGATCATGCTAATGGTAATTTAATTCATTCATTCTATCACACTATGAATTCTAGGGGTAAGCCTGACACAATGTACTTAGAAAGTCTCTATACTTATGATATTGAGGTGCATACAATACCTCCTGTGCGCTCAGATAGTGTTAAGCTAAGTGCAGGTATTCATAACATTATTCCTATTTACACGCCACAGGGAGAATTGACGGTAAAGCTAATGGAGTCGACATTAAAATATACTTTTAGAGATAAAATTCGATATATTTTACGAAAGGCAGGAAATAAGAAAATAGTTAATGTTGAGCATTTAGATCAAACCACAAAATATTTAGTAGGGACTTATGACTTAGAAATACTTACTTTGCCTAGAACAGTGATCAAAAATATTGAAATCTCTCAGGATCAAAAGACAACCTTAGAAATCCCATCTCCAGGCATGCTAAATGTAAGTAGTGTCTATCCAGGAGTGGGAGGTATTTTTGAAATTAAAAATGGGCGCTTAAATAAAATATATAATTTTGAAAACAATAAGGCTTTAAGACAGGTTATTGCAATGCAGCCTGGAGCATATAAAGCCTTGTTTAGGACTAATAAATCTACAGAATCCGAGTCTACAGTTGAAAAGACATTTACTATAGAATCACAAAAGACCATCACTATTAAATTAAATTAAATGAAGACTTATACCTCTACAGGAATGAAAGATACCCGATCTGGTTTTGGAGAAGGCTTATTAGAAGTTGGAAGATCTAACCCTAGAGTAGTTGCCATGTGTGCGGATCTTACAGGGTCATTAAAAATGAATGCATTTATTGCAGAGTTTCCAAGACGCTTCCTGCAGGCGGGTATAGCCGAAGCAAATATGATAGGAGTAGCAGCGGGAATGACTATAGGTGGGCAAATCCCTTTTGTAGGAACATTTGCAAACTTTGCAACTGGGCGTGTATTTGATCAAATTCGACAGTCCGTATGTTATTCTGGTAAAAATGTAAAAATATGCGCGTCGCATTCAGGTCTAACTTTAGGAGAAGATGGCGCTTCACATCAAATTTTAGAGGATATTGCTTTAATGCGATCTCTGCCTGGAATGACAGTAATAAACACATGTGACTTTAATCAAACAAAGGCAGCAACTATGGCTATTGCTGATTGGGAGGGGCCAGTTTATTTGCGTTTTGGTAGACCCAAAATGCCAGTTTTTATGCCAGAAGAAATGCCTTTTGAGATTGGTAAGGCTATCAAGTTAACAGAAGGACAAGATGTTACTATAATTGCTACTGGTCACTTGGTATGGAAAGCACTTAAAGCATCGGAGCAACTTAAAGAAAAAGGCATAAGCGCAGAGGTTATAAATATACACACAATTAAACCTTTGGATGAAAAGGCCATCTTAGATTCAGTAAGGAAAACAGGCTGCGTAGTAACAGCAGAGGAGCATCAGCGAAACGGGGGGCTTGGTGAGGCAGTAGCACAAACACTAGTAAGTCATTACCCTGCACCCCTTGAAATGGTTGCAGTAAATGACACTTTTGGAGAAAGTGGCTCACCAGAAGATCTTTTGGTTAAGTATGGGCTTGATACTCCAAATGTTGTATCTGCAGCGGAAAAGGTTCTTCAGCGCAAATCAGTTGCTGTGTGATGTGTCTGCTTTCCTAAGGATAAGCGACATGGAAATTGACGATAAAGAAATTATAAATAGTTTAAGGGATCCTTTAAAAAAAGAAAAGGTTTTCAGCCTTATACTAGATGAATATCAAGAAAGGATTTATTGGCACATAAGAAGAATGCTTCATAATCATGAGGATTCTAATGATGTGGCTCAGGAAACTTGGGTGAAGTTTTGGGGGGCTTTAAGTGCATTTAGGGGAGACTCCAAAGTTTATTCATATATATATAGAATTGCCACAAATGAAGTACTTGCCTTTTTGAGAAAAAAGAAAAGACAGAACTTTATGAGTTTAGTTTGGAGCCAAGAATCCTTTGAAGATCAGCTTAAAGCAGATGAATATTTTGATGGAGATGAAGCTATTATAAAATTTAAAGCTGCAATAGCCTCTTTGCCACCCAAACAACAGCTCGTATTTAATATGAAATATTATGATGATATGAGGTATAGTGAGATTGCCGAGGTTTTAAAAACTTCAGTGGGCTCTTTAAAGGCATCATATCATATTGCAGTGAAGAAAATAGAAAAAAAGTTAAGGGGTAATTAAACCATTTAATGCTTTTTGCATCTAAATAGATAGTCATGGAAAATGAAAAAGACATAAAAGGCTATAAACAGAAGGCCGAGGGGTATAAAACACCAGAAGGATATTTCTCAAATGCGAAGGAAGAAATAATGAAAAACAAAGGAATAACACCACCTAATATTGTTCCTTTAAAAACAGTTATATCTGTCGCCGCATCCATTACCTTATTAATAACATTATATTTTATTGCTCCCAAAGAAGTTAGTATTAGTAATGAGGATGCTTTTGCTTATTTAGAGCTAAATATTGACAACTTAGAGGAAGAAGATTTAATTGACTTTGTGATTCTTGAGGAAGAGTTGGAATGGGATGAGCTTTTAGACTTAGATGAAGAAACAATATTTAATGCATTATAAAAATCCTAAAATTATGAGACGATTAAAATCAATAACGTTTATTCTTTTTTTGCCATTATTAATGTTTGCACAGAATAAAGAGGCTCAAAAGCAAAAGAAAAAAGAACAAATGGAGGCAATGAAGGTTGCTTATATAACTAAGGAGTTAAGCCTGACAACTGAAGAAGCACAAGCCTTTTGGCCTGTGTACAATGAATATAATTCGCACTTGAATAAATTAAGGGTGGAGCGTCGAGAGTTAAAAAAAAGCTATAAAAAGGATGATGATGCTATTATGAAGATGACAGAAAAAGAGCTTGATCAATTAACAAGTAAAAATTTTGAGCTTGATGAGCAAAAAACAAGCATCCAAAAGAAATATCATGATGAATTCAAGAAAGTATTGCCACCATACAAGGTCTATTTTTTATATAAATCAAAAAATGGATTCAAGAAAGCCATGTTAAAGCGGGTTAAAGAGAGTCGAAATCAAACTGGGAAGTAGACAGCATACTGTCAAAATAAAGTAAAAGCAAAGGGAGTTACGCTCCCTTTGCTTTTTTTATATTTGTAGGTAATTAAATAAAAATCAATGAGAAATATATTTATTAGTGTTGTCGTGTTGTTTAGTTTTTCACTTTTGTCGCAGACGACTATAACAAATGGGTTTTTGCCTTCGGCAGGCACTGTATATGAGAGCTATGTAGATTCCTTAGCGCTTAATTTATGGGTTGATTCAGGAGGCTCAAATAAAGTATGGGATTATTCAACAGACTTTAGCACGCATCTAGTAATAGTTGATACATTTAAGGATGCACAATTGTCATCTAATGCAGGGCACTATCCTCAAGCGGATCTTTTCTATAATACAACTGGATGGGAGTTTTTCTTTTCATCAAATAGTAATGGCCTCTATTTGGATGGATTATATGCTGGTAGTATGCTGACTCTAGACTATAATCCTAATGAGTTGCTTTTGCCAACACCTATAACATATTTAAACAGTGTGAATGATACATCTAGAATAGAAATTTCTATGGGAGGCATGGCAACAACAATTAGTTATAAAGTAAAAACAATAACAGCGGATGCCTATGGTAGCATAACAACGCCCAATGGAATCTATAACGATGTTCTAAGGCTTAAAACAATACATAATGTAATAGATTCCTCTTTAATGAATTTTGGAGGCACGGCGGTTGTTGTTAGTGTAACTAACTCTCAATATGTAGAATATGATTGGGTTCAGAATAACTCTCAAATGAGAGTTATGAATATCTCTTTTGATACATTAGGCAATATTGACCAAGGAATATATTATGGTCATCAGCAGTTATTTACAAGTATTATACCAGAACCAGAGAAAAATAGTTTTATATATCCGAATCCTGCAAAAAACACAATTAATGTAAGTTTAAAGGAAGGACAGAGGTTTAACTTATATAATATTTTAGGATCTAAGGTTTTAGATGTGGAATATTCATTAGGTAGTGTGATAGATATTAAGCAATTAGAAAGGGGCTTGTACATTTATGATATTATAGATATTTATGGACACAAAATTTCTAATGGAAAGTTGTTGATAGAATAATCCGTTTAAAAACAAAAAATAAATGCATTCTCCCTTATTTCAAAATGATGCCGAATCCTTAGGGGTGCTAATGGCAATCTTGGGTTTTATATTTTACACCAATACCTTAAAAACGGGCTTTTGGCCAAAGTTTTATAAGCTATTTCCAATGCTACTGCTATGCTACATCCTTCCGGCATTAGCAACAACATTTGGTTTGATTTCACCTGAATGGCTTGATCTTGATGCTATGATTGAAGGATTTAAGACAATGGGTAAGCCATTACCAAAAGGTGTTACTGTTGATGATGTTGAGGCAATGGTAGCATCTAAAGAAGTTTCAATAGAAGAGCTAGCGCCATACAAGAAAAAAAACAGCCTTTATTATGTGGCCTCAAGGTTTTTCCTCCCAGCTAGTTTGATATTGCTTACTTTAAGTATAGATCTTAAGGAGATTTTCAAGCTAGGTCCTAAGGCTTTAATAATGTTTATAACTGGAACTATAGGTGTGGTTATCGGTGGGCCGATAGCTATTTTAGTAACATCTACTTTTGCACCTGAAGCTGTCGGCGGTGCAGGACCGGAAGCCGTTTGGAGAGGAATGGCTACTATTGCAGGAAGTTGGATTGGTGGAGGTGCTAACATGGCTGCAATGTATGAGCTTTATAAGCCTTCAAATGGGCTATACTCAACTATGATAATAGTGGATGTGGTTGTTGCTGAAATATGGATGTTTTTCCTGCTATTGGGAGTTGGTCAATCAAAAAAAATAGACAACTACTTTAAGGCAGATGCTAGCTCTGTTGATATTCTAACAGAAAAGATGAAAGCATTCACAAAAAAGATAGCAAGGATTCCTAGCTTGAATGACTTGTTTATAATATTAGGTATAGCAATGGCGGCCACTGGCTTTGCGCATTTATGTGCTAACAATCTTTCGGGTTGGTTTCAGGAAAATGCCCCGGAGCTCCAAAAATTCTCATTAACATCGCAGTTTTTCTGGTTAATCATTATCTCAACAGCAGTGGGTATTGCATTGTCCTTTTCTAAGGCAAGAGAATATGAAGGAGCTGGTGCATCTAGAATAGGGAGTGTTTTTATATATTTTCTAGTGGCTACCATAGGTATGAAAATGAACTTTGTTGAAATTATACATCATTGGAAAGTATTGATAGTGGGTTTAATATGGATGGCAATTCATGTAGGTTTATTGTTTTTAATGGCTAAGCTTATACGTGCACCATACTTCTTTTTGGCCGTTGGCTCAAAGGCTAATATTGGAGGAGCGGCATCAGCGCCAGTTGTAGCAGCTGCATTTCACCCATCTTTAGCACCGGTTGGTGTTTTACTTGCTGTTTTGGGCTATGTTTTAGGAACCTATGGCGCATGGATTTGTGCAATGTTAATGCAAGCTGCAAGCTAATATTATGGCGTCGCAAAGACATTTGTTTTTACAGCACTGTGCTCAAACTAGTCAAGAGCCAATGGGTATAGAAGTTGCCCGGGCAGAAGGTGTCAAGCTCTGGGATGTAAATGGAAAGGAATATATTGACCTTATTGCTGGAATTAGTGTAAACAATGCAGGCCATCGTCATCCGCTAATAATCAAGGCAATTAAAGAACAGTTAGATAAATACTCCTATTTAATGGTATATGGAGAGTATTTGCACCAGCCAATGGTAGATCTAGCCAAATATTTAAGTGATAACTTGCCGAAAACACTTGACTCCACTTTTTTTGTAAACTCTGGAAGTGAGGCTATAGAAGGCGCACTGAAGTTGGCAAAAAGGTGGACTGGGCGATCCAATATACTGGCATTTAATAATGCTTATCATGGAGCTACACATGGGGCTATGAGTTTAGGTGGCTCTTATGAAAGAAAGCAGGCTTTTGCGCCATTTTTACCAGGTGTTTATAATGTTGAATATAATAATAAGGAGAGTCTGAATAAGTTGAACGATAGTTTTGCAGCAGTGGTTGTAGAATTAGTACAAGCTGAGTCGGGCATATATCCAATTAGTCAAGATTTCTTAGAAGCATTAAAGGCAAAATGTGCTGAACATGATATTTTAATCATTTTTGATGAGGTGCAAACCGGAATAGGACGAACAGGTAAACGCTTTGCTTTTGAATATTTTAATGTTGTGCCAGATATATTGGTGTTAGCAAAGGGATTAGGAGGAGGTATGCCTATAGGATGCTTTATATCAGATAAAAAAAAGATGCAGAGTTTTACTGAAAATCCGGTTCTTGGACATATAACAACCTATGGAGGACATCCTATTTGTTGTGCAGCTGCTTTGGCCAATTTGAAAGTATTGTTTGACGGAAACATAATTATAAAAGTCAAAGAAAAGGAGCAGTTATTTCGCGCACAACTAAAGCATACCAAAATTAAAGCACTTCGTTCCTTTGGTTTAATGATGGCAGTTCAGTTTGAATCTACGGACATTAATATGAAAGTCATACACGCATGCTTGGAAAGAGGATTGATAACCGACTGGTTTTTATATGCAGATGACTGTTTAAGAATAGCGCCCCCATTAACTATAAGCAAGGGGGAGATAAAAAAAGCTTGTCAAATAATTTTAAGAAGTATAGATGCGGTATATACTAATTCTTAGTGTTCTTTTTGTCTTTAATGCTTGTTCAAAATCGAAGACAGGCATTGTCTTAAGCCCAAGCTTAGATGGGGGGCTTTACGACCTAATGGACATTGAAATTCACCAGGAAAAGCTTTGGGTTTCAGGTGGTGAACACTACGATTCAGGTGTTTTGTTTTTTAGCGAAGATGAAGGAAAAACTTGGTCTGAGCCAATCACAATAGGCAACAAAAGGCTTAACACACTTTGTATTATTGAGGATAAATTTTTTGCAGGGGATCATGATGGTAAAATATACCGATCTATAGATGCAGGTCTAAACTGGGACACTTATCAAACATCTTTATGGAGATCTATTCAGGATATTCAGTTTTTAAATGGTGATACGGGCTATGCAGTAGCCTCTTTAGGCTACAATAAAGGAGTTATTTACCGTACAGTTAATGGAGGTGAGCAATGGAATATAGTAAAAAACACACTAGAGCCATGTCTTAACTTCTTATTTATAGATGAGTCTCAAAACATATATGCAGGTGGTTATGGCATAGTACTAAAAAGCAGCGATTATGGACTTTATTGGGATACACTTTATGTGACAGGTGAAAACTTTCAGGGAGCATTGGCTCTCGATGATGAAATTGTTTTTTATGGGTCAGGTGGAGCACTAATAAACCTAAGTAATAAGGTTTTATATAGAAAATCTCATCTTGTTCATCCTAGTATTAGCTGGAGCTCACATGCTAAATTCAAGAATAATATATTAATCGCAGGCCGATCAAATAAGCTATTAGTTAGCGTAGATAATGGAACACATTGGACAAGCCTAAAATCTAAAAGAGACGTATCGTGGCAGGGGCTTTATTTTATAAATGAAGTTTCAGGAATAATGGTTGGAAAGGAGGGGCAATGTATGCAATTTCTTCTAACACCATAATTTTAAGCGTTAATTAGTGTTAAATGGATGCATTTACACATAAAAGACATTGCATTTTTTTTGTAAGCGTCTTATTTTTATGAGCCTTAAATTTAAAATTTAAAAAAGACTATGGAAACAAGTACAGCCTCAGGTGCTTTAGATATAAAGGTCATTAATGACTTGATTCACAAAGAAAGTGCTTTTGTAGATGCCTTAACATCAGAGATAAATAAAAAAATTGTTGGACAAAAATACATGATAGAACGTCTTCTAATAGGCCTGTTAGGAGAAGGACACGTTCTTCTAGAGGGTGTTCCTGGCCTCGCTAAAACTTTGGCAATTAATACTCTATCTACTGCAGTAAATGCAGATTTCAGTCGAATTCAATTTACACCGGACTTGCTTCCAGCAGATGTGATAGGAACGATGATTTATAATATGCAGAAGAATGAATTTGCGGTTAAAAAGGGACCTATTTTTGCAAACTTCATTTTAGCTGATGAAATAAATCGTGCACCAGCAAAAGTTCAAAGCGCATTGCTTGAGGCTATGCAAGAGCGTCAAATCACAATTGGCGAAAACACCTTTTCTTTAGAAGAGCCATTTTTAGTGCTTGCTACGCAGAACCCCATTGAGCAAGAAGGAACGTATCCATTACCAGAAGCGCAGGTCGATAGGTTTATGTTAAAAGTAGTCATTGATTACCCTGAACTCGAAGATGAGAAAAAAATTATTCGTCAAAACCTTAAAAAGGAAGCCGTTGCTATAAACGCAGTAGTTGATAAAGCACAAATATTAAGAGCGAGAGAGGTTGTTAAGGAAGTTTATATGGATGAGAAAATAGAGCAATACATTGTTGATATTGTTGGAGCAACCCGCTATCCATCAAAATATAATCTTTCAGACCTTGAGCCACTCATTGGTTTTGGAGCTTCGCCAAGAGGGAGTATTAATTTGGCAAAAGCAGCAAAAGCATATGCCTTTATTCGTCGTAGAGGTTATGTCATACCTGAGGACGTGCGTGCTGTTTGCATGGATATTCTAAGGCATCGAATAGGTTTGACTTATGAAGCAGAAGCAGAAAACGTGAAAGTAGAAGATATAATTACCTCAGTATTAAATGCAGTAGAGGTTCCTTAGACTAGATGGACACTAAAGAAATACTCAAGAAAGTAAGAGCTATTGAGATTAAGACAAGGCGTTTGTCTGATCACATCTTTTCTGGAGAATATCATTCTTCCTTTAAAGGAAGAGGGATGTCCTTTAGTGAAGTAAGAGAATATGCATTTGGAGATGATGTAAGAGGTATCGATTGGAACGTAAGTGCTCGCTTTAATACGCCTTATGTTAAAGTGTTTGAAGAGGAGAGAGAACTAACTATGGTGCTTTTAGTTGATGTGAGTGCTTCAGAAAGTTTTGGCACAAGGACGCAAACAAAAAGTCAGATGATTACAGAGATTTGTGCAGTTCTTGCTTTTTCTGCTATAAAAAACAATGATAAAGTAGGTGTCCTTTTTTTTAGTGATAAGGTCGAAAAATACATCCCACCACAAAAAGGCAAAAAACATATTCTTAGGATTATAAGAGAGCTTATTGATTTTAAAGCAACTTCTACAGGAACAAATATTGCAGAGGCATTGAGCTATATGAGCAATATGCTTAAGAAAAAAGCAATTGGTTTTGTTATTTCCGACTTTATGGATGAAACGTACCAAAAAGCATTAAGTGTTGCGGGTAGAAGACATGATTTAACAGCGATTAAAATTAATGACTTTCATGATCGAGTTTTGCCAGATATTGGATGGGCTAAATTTCTAGACCCAGAAACTAAAGAGCAAACATGGGTTGATACCAATTCAAAAGAGATGCAGACATTATATAAAGGGCAATATGATGCTCAGGAAAGCTATTTTGAATTGGCTTGTAATAAAAGTGGTACAGGTAAAATCAAGATACAAACAGACGAGTCTTACGTAAAGGCTTTGCTAGCATATTTTAAGCAGAGAGGATGAGGAAGTATTTATTAATCATATTTGGCGTACAGCTGTTTGCATTATTTGGTCAATATAATTTTCAAATGCGTGTTGATACCAATGCAGGTCTTATTGGGGAGCCAATTCAATTGGATTTACAGGCAGTTATGCCATCTAATACTAACTTTTCATGGCCCATTTATGAAGATAGTGTAGGACCCTTAGAAATATTAAGAAGAACGCCTTTAGATACTATTGATACAGCTGGTCAGTGGGTCATTTTGCAATCATTTTTGTTAACCCAATTTGACTCGGGATATTACAGAATACCGCCACAGGCAATGGCAATAAATCAAGAAAATAAAACAGACTCCCTATATACGGCAGCTCTATCTGTTATTTATAATACAGTGGCTATTGATAGTACAAGTATGCCTTATGATATTCGAAGGCCTCTAGATGTCAAATATTACTATATCCAAGAAATTATAATTGGTTTTTTAATTCTGCTTTTGATAGCAGGCCTTATTTTTATTTATGTTAAATATTATAGAAAACCTCAAAAGGTTTCAGAGGATATAGAAAATCAAACACCGTATGATATTCGTGCATTAGAAGCGCTCAACATATTACACGAAGAAGAGGCCTGGAAGCAGTGGGAGCAGAAACCATACTATTTTGAATTGTCCATTATCTTAAGAGCTTATTTAGAAAAGCGCTATGGATTTCTAGCATTAGAGTCTACTACTGACTCTATTAAAGAAGCCTTAGAAAATATTGCTTTAGATTCGGGTCAAAAAGAATATTTAATTGAATTATTGTCTGATAGTGATTTAGTAAAGTTTGCGAAAGTAAAACAAAGCATAGAATCAGCAGAAAAGGCATGGCATGTTGCTAATAATTTTATAGAGGCTACCCGTTTAAAAGAAGAATTGCCGTCATTAGAAAATATAAAAGAGGATGTCAATGCATAGTATAGAATTTGCACACCCACAATTTCTATGGTTATACGCTTTAATTCCACTTTATGCGTTGTGGTACTATTATAAAGGAAGGCATCAAGAAGTGCGTTTCCGTTTGCCTTCAGCTAGTTTGTTTAAAAAGCATCAAAGCTGGAAAAATCATTTACAGAAAATATTGGTTTTGTTGAAAATAGTGGCATTTGGTTTTTTGGTATTTGCGATGGCTAGGCCACGAACTCATGAGCTAAGTGAGCGAACATTTGGAGATGAAGGTATTGATATAGTCCTAGCAATGGATATTTCAGGTAGTATGAAAGCAGAAGACTTTAAGCCAAACCGTATGGAGGCATCAAAAGAAGTAGCCTTGAACTTTATCAAAAGTCGTCCTGCAGATCGTATTGGTTTAGTCGTTTATTCAGGAGAGAGCTTCACACAATGTCCTTTGACTTTAGATCATTCCATTGCTAAAAACTTATTGCAAGATGTTAATATTGGAATGATAGAAGATCAAAGCACTGCTATTGGTGTTGGTTTAGCAACATCCGTTAATAGACTCAAGGAGAGCAAGGCAGAAAGCAAGGTTGTTATTCTATTGACCGATGGTGTAAATAATAGTGGTTTTATAGATCCACAAACAGCAGCGGAAATAGCAAAGCAATTTAAAATAAGGGTTTATACTATAGGGGTTGGGACGTATGGTAAAGCACCCTATCCTTTTGATACACCATTTGGTAAGCAATACAAAAATATAGAGGTAAATATTGATGAAGAAGTTCTCAGTCAAGTTGCTGAAACTACTGGAGGGAAATATTTTAGAGCAGATTCTAAAAAGGCTTTAAAAAGCATATATAAGGAAATTGATGAAATGGAAAAAACGGAGTTAGAGTCTATAGCCTATCAACGTTATGAAGAGCTGTTTTACCAATATTTGTTAATTGGTTTTGTGTTGTTGAGCTTGGAGTATCTTTTGCGTTTAACTTACTTTAAAAGTAGAATAGCCTAATATGGAGTCTTTTCAATTTGAACATATTAACCTTCTTTGGCTCTTAGTAGTATTGCCGTTATTGGTATTGGCATATTTTATTTATTTAAGCCAAACGAAAAGGCGTATTAAAAAAATTGGAAACCCGGATTTAATAGCAGCCTTAGCACCAGAAAACTCAACTCGAAAAAGGAATATTCGATTTATCCTTTACCTGTTTGTGTTTCTTTTTTTAATTATAGCAGTAGCAAAGCCTCAGCTAGGTTCAAAACTTGAAACTATAGAGCGTAAGGGGGTAGATTTGGTTCTGGCACTAGATGTGTCCAAAAGCATGTTAGCAGAAGATATAACACCAAATCGACTTGAAAGAGCCAAGCTTTTTGCCTCTAAGTTAATTGATAACTTAAAAGGAGACCGCTTGGGTATTATCGTCTATGCTGGCCAGGCCTATGCACAAATGGCAATAACTTCAGATTATGCAGCCGCTAAGATGTTTCTTAATAATATAAATACCAATATTGTACCCTCTCAGGGCACAGACATTGCGGGTGCCGTGAACATGGCGGAAAAATATTTAAGTCACAGCGAAACAAAAGAGCGAGTACTTTACATTATATCTGATGGTGAAAACCATGAAGAAGGCGCTATAGAAGCAGTGTCAGCAGTTTATAAAAAAGGTATTCAAGTTCATTGTTTGGGGGTTGGCATGCCTGAAGGTGGACCGATACCTAGAAAAAGAGGAAGCAGTGATTTTAAAAAGGATAGGGATGGTAATGTAGTAATAACAAAACTTGACGCAGAAATGTTGCAGAAAATAGCTCAAGCAGGAGGAGGAAGTTTTGCTCATCTTGTCAGTGTGCAAAGTGCAGTTGACTTCTTTATAGAGGAAATTAGTGGCTTAGAAAAAACAAAGTTTGAATCTAAACGTTATTCAGATTATGAAGATCAATATCAATGGTTTTTAGGATTTGCACTGTTATTTTTGTGCATCGAAATTATTTTGCCCAATACTAAATCTAATTGGATACGTAAATGGAAAGTCTTTGATGTGTAGACAAATAATCACAATAGTACTAATAGCGACATTCAGCCTGATTTATGGGCAGACTCAAGAAAAGCATGCATTGCAGGGAAATCAGGCTTATAAAGAGGGTATGGAGTTAATGCAAGAAGCTCAAGAATTGGGTCAGGATAGCACAAGGGTTCAACAAGCACAATCTAAAATGGCTGCGGCTCAAAAGTCTTTTACAGAAGCAGAGGTGCGCTATAAAAAGGCTATAAAAACAAAAGATGAGAAATATCTAGAAGCGGAATTTAATTTAGGGGATGCTCTTTTTAAACAGGGGCGTTATGATGATGCGAGGCAAAAATTCGAGAGCATTATTGAAGATCCAAAGACTCCACCTACAATAAAAGGTTATGCCCATTTTAACATAGGAAACGCTCACTTACAAGAGTTTGCTCAAGATCCTCAGGAAAACAAAGATAAGATTGATGAAAGTATAGAGTCGTACAAGCAGGCTTTAAGAATGAATCCAAAAGATGCCAATGCTAGGTTCAACCTAGAATTTGCTCGAAACCTTAAGCAAAAGCAGCAACAGCAACAACAGCAGGAGCAACAAGACCAAGATCAAAACAAAGAAGAGAAGGAAGATCAAAAACAGGATCAAAACAAAGACAAAGAGCAAGAGCAAAACAAGGATAAAGACAAAGAACAAAAGGGCGAAAATCAAGAAAAGGATAATAAGCAAGAGAAAGAGGAGGAAAAAGGGCAAGAAGAGAAAAAAGATGAAATAAGCAAAGAAGAAGCAGAACGTCTTTTGAAGGCACTTGAAAATAAAGAAGAAGAGCTTCAAGAGGATCGAAAGGATCAAAAAGTTAAGGGAGGTCGAGTAATTATAGAAAAGGATTGGTAATGAAGAGATTAGCGGTCATAATAACCTTTTACTTTAGCTTGTTTTTAGTGCATGCTCAGGAGTTCGTGGCCAAAGTTAGTACACCAAAGATTGGTATTAATCAAAGCTTTAATTTGAGCTTTGAGCTAAATGGCACAGGATCTTCATTTAAAGCACCAGACCTAAAAAACTTTCAAATAGTTAGTGGGCCGAATCAGTCATCATCGATGTCTATGGTGAATGGTTCTATATCTCAATCATTAACCTATTCTTATACACTTCGACCAAGAAAGCTTGGAAAGTTAAAAATAGGTAAGGCGAAAATACATTGTAATGGCCGCCCGTTAATGTCTAATGAGTTAACAATACAAGTGCAAAAAGAAGATGTGGCTGCGGCTAAAAAGAGCAATCAAAGAAAAAGTCGCAATCCATTTTCTAGCGACCCGTTTTTTAATCAAAACAGAAATCAGCAACAAAGTCAACAAGTAGATTTATCAAAAGAGATACATTTAGTATTAAATGTAACTAGAAGAAAAATGTATTTGGGGGAGCAGTTTTTAGCCACGTATAAAATATATTTTAACCATAATATACAAATAGAAGATTTTAGCCTCTCTCCAAAGTTTAAAGGCTTTTGGTCTCAAGACATTAAGGTTCCAGAAAACAATGTAAAAAGAGAAAACTATAAGGGTGAAACATATAATGCAGCCCTTATAAAGAAAGTGTTGTTAACGCCGCAAAAGTCAGGCGATTTAGAAGTAGATGCGTTAGGTTTAAAGTTAAATGCCCAAATACAGCAAAGAGGAGGGTGGGGCTTCTTTAACAATTATAGAAATGTCAAACATAATGTAGAAAGCAATAGCGCAAGAATCAAAGTTAATCCATTGCCAAAAGAAGGCCAGCCAGCTAATTTTAAAGGGGCAGTTGGTCAATTTACGCTTAAATCTAATCTTAGTACAGAACAGGCAAAGACAAATAGCTCTGTTAGCTTAACAGTAAAACTTAATGGAAGTGGTAATTTGCCTTTGGTGGAAGTTCCAGAACTAGAAGTTCCTCAAGACATTGAAGCATATGACCCAAAAACAAAGGAGAGTATAAAAATATCAGGTTCGCGAAACATTGGGACTAAAAGCTATGAATATTTGTTAATACCCAGATATGCAGGAAAGTACAAAATAGAGCCTTTAGAGTTTGTTTATTTTGACCCCAAAAAAAAGGCTTATAAAACATTAAAAACACCCACCTATACACTTGATGTAGAAGGAGAGGAAAAACAATCAACTAATAATACAACTTACGCTTATAGCTCAAAAGATGAAGTCAATTTACTAGGCAAGGATATATTATATATTAAGAGTGATGGGGTGCCAGAGTTAGCGCAAGAGGCATATTATGGATCTTGGTTATTTCATCTCTTATGGGTTGGTTCAATAGCCCTATTGATAGCCGCCATTATATGGGTACAGCATTTACAAAACATGTTGTCTAATGTTGCTCTTTTGAGAAGGAAAAAAGCAGGTTCAGTAGCATTGAAACATTTGAAAGAGGCGAAAGCATATATGGAGTCTAATGATACGTCAGCTTTTTATAACTCCTTATCAGCAGGTCTTAGTGGTTATGTAAAGGATAAAATGGGTTTAAAGCAATCAGAACTTTCTACAGAACAGATTGAAAAGACAATAAAAGAACAAACCTCTAATGAGAGTATTTCGGAAGGTTTTTTAAGCTTAGTAGAAGCATGTCAGATCGCTCGTTTCTCACCAAACTTAGATGTATCTAGTATGCAAAAAGATTATTTAAAAGGCGTTGAGCTCATAAATCAAATGGAGAAAGAAATATGAGAATCATAATAGGCATACTAAGTGTTTTTATTTGGCAAAGTATGATGGCTATTGATGCTAATAATGCCTTTCAAAAGGGAAATAAATACTTTGAGGCTCAGGAATATGGAAAGGCAATAGAAGCTTATGATAGTTTATTAATGCTAGATTATCGCTCTTGGCAGTTGTATTATAATATTGCAAATGCATATTATAAAACAAATCAGCTTGGAGAGGCAATCTTGCATTTTGAAAGAGGGCTTAGGCTATCTCCTGGCAATAAAGATATAGAATACAATTTGGCGCTTTCAAAAGCCAAGACGGTAGATAAAATTGAAGCTATACCAGAATTTTTCTTAAGTCGTTTTTGGAAAAAAGCAGCCGCCACATTTCATTCAGATAGTTGGGCTATAGTGTTTAGCCTTCTGTTTTTTATGTCATGCATATTATTTGCATTGTTTTATGCTACAAGAGAAAAGGGCGTTAAGAAGCTTACTTTATCATTGTCTGTTCTTTTATTTTTCATGAGCCTTTTCTTTATTTTATTAGCGAATAAACAATTAGAATCAGAACAGCGTGTTGATAGTGCTATTGTTATGTCAGAAAATGAATACATTAAATTTGCCCCTAGTGAGTCAAGTAAGGATGCATTTATGTTACATGAAGGCACAAAAGTGAGTATATTAGATGTTCTTGATGAATGGTGTGAAATTAGAATTGCCGACGGAAAACGTGGGTGGATCCCAGCATCAAGTATAGAAGTCATCTAATGAGTGAGAAGTTTCAACCAAAGAAATTTGAATTTAAGCCAATCGATCTTCGAAAAGCCTTAGTTCAAAAACCTAAGCTAAGCAAAATCACGTTTAAAGGTATAGGTAATACAGGCTTGCATTTTGATCTACCGCCAAGAACCATGAATTTTTATGACTATGTGGTCATGGCTCTTTTAATAGCCTTTTTTATTCTTTTTGTCTACGTAACCTATTGGCTTATCGTAATGGATATATGGTATGGCTATATTCTCCCATGGATTTTATGGGGTGGTTATATATATGCTGTATATCGAGAATATGCCTCGTTTAAGACCTTGTATAGTCTAGAAATCACAAATACTCATTTTAGCATGATTCAAAATAAAAGTGAAAAAATCAAGAGAAAGGATATTCTTTTGGAAAATATTGTTCAATTTAGAATGAATTCTTTAGGACCCTCTGTGATGTATATGCAAAGCGAACAAGATGAGATGGAGGACCTATTTATGGAGTTTTCATCTAAAAGAGAACAAGAATGGATAATCTCAATATTAAGATCAATTGTATACAATGTTAAAAAGAAGGTGGTATAGGCTTTGGAGTGCAGTAATAGTTTCTTGCCTGTTAGTAAGCTGTGAGAAAGAAAAGGGTTTTGATCCCTTAAAAAGTATTCCAACAAGTTCTAGTGTGATTATGTCTTTAGACATGAAGAGTATTTCTTATCAACTAGCGTGGGAGGCTTTTACTAACTGGGATAAAATGAATGAGCTGAAAACCTTTAGCGCGTTTGACAAAGCAGAGAAACCAGAAGATTTGGGTCTTAATATGTTGGAATATTATTACGCCTTTGTTAATCAAGCAGAAAATAATCAAAATGAATATAGTGCAGCCATAATTCCTATTAAAGATTTAGTCAAGTTTAAAAAACGATTAGATAAGGTTGAGGACATACATGAAAATTACACATTAGAGGGTTATGAGGTTTTTGAAACTGAGGATATGGCCATATTAATAGAAGGTAATTGGGC